>MVCY01000065.1 GCA_002049985.1 Candidatus Latescibacteria bacterium 4484_181 | reverse complement strand
CACTAGTTTCGACAGATGTGCTACCTCCCCTGTGAGGCCGTCTATCAGACCGTCTCCATCGTTGTCGCTAACCGAAACGGTGATGCCTTCCCAGGTGAACCCGAGCTCTCCTGCAAAAGCCAGTGTCAACCCTTCTCTGGTGAGTCCTAAGGAGGCTAAGAACACCTCTTCAAACTGTGGAGAAAGGTCAAAGTAGAGGATCAACCCATCGGAACAGGCGAAATCGAAGTGGCTACCTGGGGGATTAAGCAAGCACAAACCCTCGACGCTATTCCCGTCCGCGATTCCATCGTAGACCTCAAACTCCAGGGCACATCCGCCTGGGCACCAGCAGCTATGAGTACAACTGCGGCCAGCACCCCAACACAGAGACTCAAATAGCTCCTCATCTCTGCCACCTCCTTATTCATTCAGCTAGAGAACCTGAACCTCACAATTGTCAAATCCACTGTAAGCAATGCGACCCTCTACTTTGCTGTTTAGATCTTATACAAGCACAAAGGCCCTTAAAACTATTTGATAGCACCTCACTTGTTCAGGCTCTGTGCCGCAGAATTCACCCCATTGAACGCTGCTCCCTTACGCATAAGTGCCTCGCCATCGTTTAGATACGCACATCTACACAGCAATCCTCCATCTTCTGAGCCGATCACCTAACGGGGTCTATCTCTGAGTAGGGATGGATTTTCACCCCTTCTCCCTCAGGTTCCTCTCTGCCAGGAACTCAGATATTCCTTCTGTTCGGAGGTTAGCTCGTCGATACTCACTCCCATGGCCTCTAGTTGAAGCTTTGCCACCGTCTGGTCTATCTCCTCGGGCAGCCTGTAGACCTTAGGTTCAAGTGTCTCTCGATTGCGGATTCCCCATTCGACTCCTAGGGCCTGGTCGCAAAACGAGAGAGACATAACCGTAGAGGGATGCCCTTCAGCACAGGCCAAGTTCACCAGACGTCCCTCTCCACATAAGTAGATGCGTTTCCCCTCTACTATGTATTCGTCAAAGAGTGGTCTGATCCGCTGCACATCAGAGGCCATCTGCTTCAGCCCCGCTACATCTATTTCGTGGTCAAAATGGCCGGAGTTGGCAAGTATGGCTCCGTCTCTCATCAGGCGGATATGCTCGGCAGAGATGACGCGGAGATTACCGCTCACAGTGATGAATATGTCTCCCTCTCGGGCAGCCTGTTCCATCTTCATCACCCGGTAGCCGTCCATCTTGGCCTGTAGTGCTCGAAAGGGGTCTACCTCTGTAACGATGACATTAGCCCCCAAGCCTTTGGCCCTCAGGGCCACACCTTTACCGCAGTTCCCATAACCAGCCACAACTACAGTCTTTCCACTGATCAACAGATTAGAAGCCCTGATCAAGCCGTCCAGACTTGACTGGCCAGTGCCGTAGTAGTTATCCATCAGATGCTTTGTCTGGCAGTCATTCACAGCGATTATCGGATATTTCAAGGCCCCTTTCTTCTCCATTGCCCGCAGCCGGATAACCCCGGTGGTGGTCTCCTCACAACCGCATATCATATCTGAAAGGAGTTGAGGATGCTCAGCGTGGATTCTGGTAACTAAGTCCATTCCGTCATCGATGGTTACCTGCGGATTAAAACTTATCACTTTGTCTAAGAAGCGGTAGTACTCTTCTACGCTCTCGCCCTTGTAGGCAAAGACATTCACCCCTTCTGCGGCTAGAGCGGCGGCGGCGTCATCCTGAGTAGAAAGAGGGTTACAACTGGTGATGGCAACCTCGGCTCCCCCAGCCACTAAGGTGCGCACCAAAACTGCCGTTTCTTTGGTCACATGCAGGGCCATACCAATCCGATACCCAGAGAGGGGTTTCTCCTTCTTGAACCTCTCTCTAACCTTAAGTAGAGCGCCCATTTGAGCCTCCGCCCAACTGACGTTCTTGAAACCCTGGGAGGCTAAATCGATGTCTTTCACTTCGTAAGCCATTTTTCTCCTTCCTATGCGTCTCAAGAGACCAAATTATCTACAGATAGGCCAAGTTTTCAAAGACATCCAGTCCAAAGTGGATGACGGAAATTGAAAAACTAGAGAATATGAAGTCTTAATCCATTTATGGGAAATGCGACATTCAGTTTACCCTTTGCATTTTGGGCCCCGCTATATTCCCCTAGGCAGTGAGATCAAATAAAACATAGCTAAAGCTGAAAATATCAACAGGAAGATGTTTTCATCTCTTCGAGTGATCAAGTGCCCAGTAGCTGAATCTTGCAATCCGAATCCTCGCCTAATTTGTGTCATTCACAGTTCGTGAGCTTGAGGCGAAGTCTCGCCAGTGAACGGAATGCTGAAAGATCAGAGGCCCGCCTCTTCTCTCAAAGTCTGAACCCTATCGGTTTTCTCCCAGCTAAATTCTTCTCTCTCCCTACCAAAATGTCCGTATGATGCGGTCTTTTTGTAGATGGGTCTTCTGAGCTGCAGGGATTCTATGATGCCCTTGGGAGTGAGAGGGAAGTGTTTCCTCACCAGTTTCAATAATTTTTCGTCTTCCATCTTTCCGGTTCCAAGGGTGTTGATGGTGAAGGATACTGGTTCGGCCACTCCAATAGCATAGGCAAGCTGCACTTCACATTTATCTGCCAATCCTGCCGCTACAATATTTTTCGCTATGTAGCGGGCGGCGTAAGCACCGCTTCTGTCAACCTTCGTTGGGTCTTTTCCAGAGAAGCATCCACCTCCGTGCCTGACCATCCCTCCGTAGGTGTCCACGATGATCTTCCTGCCAGTCATCCCGGAATCACCCTGGGGCCCACCGATAACAAACCTGCCGGTGGGATTAACGTGATAAGTGGTCTGGGAGTCAAGAAATTCCGTGGGAACTGCCTCTTTGATCACATACTTAATTATGTCAGCTTCAAGCTGTTCGTGGATTACATCTGGATCATGCTGGGCAGAGACCACCACAGCATCTACCCTAACCGGCCTATCTCCTGAATACTCTACCGTCACCTGAGTCTTGCCATCTGGCCTCAGGTACCTCAGAATGCCTTCTTTCCTCACCTGGGCTAAACGAAACGCCAATTTGTGGGCAAGCATAATGGGCAGAGGCATCAGCTCCTCGGTCTCGCGGCAGGCGTAGCCATACATCATCCCTTGGTCTCCTGCGCCCTGTTCGGAATGCAATCCCTCCCCCTCGGAAACTCCCTGGGCTATGTCAGGAGATTGCTCGCTTATACTGGTCAAAACAGCGCAGTTGTTATAGTCGAATCCCAGTTCGGCACGGGTGTACCCTATCTCTCTGATCGTCTCTCGTACCACCGCAGGGATATCCACATAGCAACTTGTACTTATCTCCCCCACCACTACGGCCATTCCCGTGGTCACCATGGTTTCACAAGCAACCCTGCTGTAAGGATCCTGGGCCAACATCGCATCCAGGACTGCATCGGAAACCTGGTCGGCTATCTTGTCCGGGTGCCCCTCGGTGACCGATTCTGAAGTGAAAAAATGTCTTTTAGCCATAAAAGCCTCCTCCAATCCTAGTTCATAGATGTTATGTGAATTTGCTCATTCTCTGGTTCCATTATCTTGTTCTCTGGTTTCTCCAATTTCTATAGTCTCTCCAGTGGCTCGAAGCAAGTCAGATAACGAGTACTTGCACTCGCTGATGTCGCGTTGTAGGGATTCGTTGGTCTCGCGCAGCTCTGCGGTCCGCCGCTCGACTAACTCTTCTAATTCATCGCATACTTTTTGTATGGACCTCTCCGCCCGTTTGCCCTCTCGTTCTTCTTTGATGTTATACAGCCTAAGGCAATCTCGTCTGCCAGCTCTATGAAGAAGATTCACTCTCCCCGGCAGCGCTAAGATCTCTGCGGACGAATACAGTCAAGACCGTAGAGCTTTCCATCTTGTTTTGAGCTTAAGGGGCGTCCTTCCCTTGTGACAACACTTCTTCGCCCGTGGAGAGTCAGCATAGGCAGAGACTAGATCTTCAATTGTCACAACTCTCGGTTGACGCAGCAGACTTGGCCCACAATCGGGCAACTCGCAGCGTTGGAACCGCTTGGCCACAATGAAAAAATCCTTGCCAAAACTGGCTTCGCCAGCAGTCACCAACACCGTCGAATCATCGAACACAGTCATCTACGTATTCTCCAGCGATTAAACGGGAAAACTGGTAAGTAGACGGTTGAACCGGCAACTCCGGGCAGAATTGATCTCACAATCAAAAGTTCAGGGATTCCAATAGAATTGTCATCCCTTCAATTCTCTTTTCTGCGCTGTTTCGGGTTTTTCTTCTGGTTCGCGTATCTCGCTCTCAACCTCACGAGTTGCCTTCTTAAACTCCCTGATCCCTTTGCCCAAGCTTCGCGCTATCTCTGGAATTCTTTTGGCTCCAAACAGAAGCAGAGCAATCAAAAGTATCAGAAAAATTTCCCAGGAACAGACTGATAATGTTGAACTTCAATGTGAAACCGAAGGTGATGGTGAGGACAATCAGGTTGAGGGTGACAGGGGCAAATTCATATCTGAATGAATCGACCAGGACTTTCTTCACCACATTGTTATCCGGCAGAATGAAGCCAAGGATTTCCCCCACCACTGTCCCTATCAAAAGTCCTACAAAAAGGGTTACGATTAATGTCCCCGTGCTTTTTTCTCTGTACATTGAGATCCCTTCCATAAGGGGCACTTATTGAATTCCTGCTTTTCTGAAAATAAAGTCTACATTTTTCAACTGCTCTTCCAGGTTAAAGCAGCGCTCTATCTCTTCTGGAGCCAGTTGTGAACGTACCTCTTTGTCTGCCAAGAGCAACTGTTTGAAGTCCTGGTCCCTGTGCCAGCTCTTCATAGCATTTTGCTGCACCAAATCGTAAGCCTGCTCTCGGCTCAAACCCTTTTTCACCAACTCCAATAGAACCCGCTGCGAGAAGATAAGTCCCTTAGTTTTAAGGACATTCTTCATCATATTCTCCGGATAGACAAGGAGATTTCCTATCACTTCGGTGAGCTTTGTGAGCATATAATCCAGCAAGATGGCGCTGTCAGGGATTATCACCCGTTCTACTGAGGAATTAGTCAGGTCCCTTTCGTGCCAGAGGGAGATGTTTTCCAGGGCTGCCAAAAGGTTGCTACGCACCACCCTGGCCAGTCCGGTTATCCTCTCGCAGACGATGGGGTTGCGTTTGTGGGGCATCGCTGAAGAGCCTTTTTGTCCCTTTTTAAACCCCTCTTCGGCCTCCAATATCTCTGTACGCTGGAGGTTCCTGATTTCAGTGGCAAATTTCTCTAAGGAACAAGCAGTTATTGCCAGGGCGGCCATATATTCCGCATGGCGATCGCGCTGGAGGATCTGCGTGGATACAGGAGCCGGCGTCAAGCCCAGTTTTTCGCAGACATAGCTTTCTACAAAAGGATCTACCTGGGCCATGGTGCCCACCGCTCCTGAAACCTTCCCGTAGCTGATCACCTCCCTGGCCTGCTTCAGCCGCCGGATATTCCGTCCGACCTCGTCATACCAGAGGGCCATCTTCAGGCCAAAAGTGGTAGGCTCAGCGTGAACACCGTGAGTTCTCCCTATCATCGGAGTCATCTTGTACTGGATGGCCTTGCTGCGGATACTCCCTCCCAGTTTCTCCAGTCTGTCAATCAGAACATCCGCCGCCTGGCGCATACGGAGCGAAAGGGCGTTGTCTTCCACATCATAAGAAGTCAGGCCAAGATGGATAAAGCGAGCCTCCTGACCCACATTCTCAGAGAGGTTGGTCAGAAAGGCAATGAAATCGTGCCGAGTTTGCTGCTCAATCTGCTGGATGCGAGCCACATCAATCTTTGCTTTCCTCTTGATTTCCCTTAAGGCACCTTCCGGGATAACCCGTAGTTTTGTCCAGGCCTCACAGGCAAGTAATTCTATCTCAAGCCAGAGTTGAAACTTTCTTTCCAGGCTCCAGATAGCGCCCATCTCCGGTAGTGTATATCTCTCGATCATCTCTTCGGCCTCTCCTCCAGTGTCAAATCGATTTTCAACCTCTTCCCTTTCCTAAACACCACCAAGTGGTAGATATCTCCCACCATCCCGCCGGCAAAGGCTGCCTGAATCTGGCTTCTATTTTTCGTGGGAGTCTCATTTACCTGGAGGATGACGTCGCCAACTCTAAGCCCTGCCTCCTCTGCCGGACTTTTAGGGGTCACCTCAACAACAATAACGCCCTGAGCCGATTTTAGCCCAAGACTCTGCGCTATTGAAAGATCGATATCCTGGACAGTCAAGCCGGTCCAAAAGTCCCTTATTTTATTATACTTAAGGACTTCATCCAGTATCCTCTTCGCCTTATTTATGGGAATGGCAAATCCTATCCCTTCAGAACCACCACTGTGGGTGAGGATGAAGGTATTGATCCCAATAACCTCTCCCAGGGCGTTAACTAAAGGGCCACCGCTGTTGCCTGGATTTATTGAAGCGTCAGTCTGGATCATATTGCGGTAGACTCTGCCTTGCTGAGGTTGAAAGTCTCTGTTAAGGGCGCTAATTACTCCCACCGTGACCGTGGGGCGGGCATCATTGTGGACATAGCCAAGGGGATTGCCAAGAGCAATGGCCCACTCACCAATCAGTACATCGTTGGAATTCCCCAACTTGGCAAAAGGCAGGTTCTTCCCAGGGACTTTGAGAACAGCTATATCAACAGGTCGGTCAGAGTCTATCAATTCAGCATCAAATTGTCGGCCATCAGGCAGATTCACGACCACTTTCACTGCGTTGTGAACAACGTGTTCATTTGTAAGTATATATCCTATTTCATTTACAATGAAGCCTGAACCCAAGCTCTTTATTTTTTGGCGATATTCCTGTTTCAGCTCTGGAAAGAATTGGTCGAAGAAGGGATCGTTGAAGAAGACAGAAAATGGACTTACCTGATAGACCCTCACCTGGGTGACGCTGACACTCACCACTGCCGGCTGCACTGTTTCCACAGCCAAAACGATGGCATTTCGTCTGGAACAGGTGATCTCTTCGTCTGCAGGTGAGGTTTCTGGACCTCCGGCCTGTGGAGACTCAAAGGTCTCCGCTACATGACCGTACTGGACAGGGGGTTTAACCTCAGCCAAATGAGAAGAAGCATCAGTCCCGCCTGATCCCGAGGAAAAAGAAGTTTGGTGAGGACTATAGAATCCCAAGATAAATCCCAGAACCAGGGTAAATAGCGACCCCAGAACGAGGCGTCCTCTGTGGTTACTGATTTTGGCAAAGAAGTTTTCCATACCTTCTCTCTTTCCGTTTCCTCCAACTCCAAACCTGCCTGCCACAGCCAAAGAATCCAGGTGACCTATGCAAACTTGATGGGATAGTGACACTCATTTTTTGCCTTCGAACACAAGAGACTTTTAGGGCTGGAAGTGGCGGAGCCTTTTGCATATTCACGTTCCGGACATCCAAAGCTCGGCCGCTATGGTCTTTCAATATCCTAATAGCCAACTTCAACCAGACAAAGCCCTTTTGCTGGGGCGGTGGGACCTGCCTGCCGGCGGTCTTTCGCCTCTAAGATTCTGCCTATCTCTTCGACTGGAAGCCTGCCTCGTCCCACCTCAACCATCGTCCCAACGATTATCCTGACCATATGTTGTAGGAAGCGGTCTGCCTGGATCTCAAAGTCAATATCCTCCCCCTCCTGCCACTGGCACTCCATCACACGGCAAATATGGGTTTTTGTTTCAGAGTTGCTGGAACAGAAGGAGGTGAAGTCATAAGTACCCGCTAAGATGGACGAGGCTTGGCGCATTCGCTCTACATCAAGTTCATACCTGAGATACCAGCAATAATGTCTTCCGATGGCCTTCTTTCTCTTCGCTATCCGATAGCGATATCGCTTCCAGTCGGCACTGAAGCGAGCGTGGAACTCGGGTTCCACCTCCTCGGCTTGGCGAATAACCACATCCCTCGGCAATAGACTATTTAACCCCACCTTTATTGTCTCCGGTGGCAATGTACTGTGAGTGTGGAAATCTCTGTTCCACGGTCTGTTGAACTGTTCTTGCTTCGGGCTGCACCTGCCAGCCAGAGAAATCTGTGCCGTCATATTCGACCGTAAGCTTGATGTTACGCAACTTCCTACTTTCTTTCCATCTGCTTTTTTATCTCTTCTATCGCCCACTTGGCTGCCCTTCGATCTCTTTCTCCCCCTCTGGCAGCCAGTTTTTCCAAGGGGACGATGGCCTTAGGGTTCCCAATCACCTGGAGAGAGGTTATGGCCTGGAGACGCACACTCAGACGAGAATCCTCCAGTGCTTTGATTAAGGCATCAACCACACCGGGCTTATCGCCAATCCACCTCAAGGCCTGAACAGCCTTGAGTCTCACCAACGGGGACGGATCAGAGACCATTTGAATAACCCGAGGTGCAACCTGGGAATATCTGCACCGGCCCACAGCCTGAAGGGCCTTGACCCGCACTTTAACGCTCGGATCGTTAAGTGACTTAGAAATCACCTCCCAGGCCTGAGGGCTTTTCGTCTTGGCCAGGGCAAACACAGCATTGGCACGTAGATCTGTGCAAGTGTCTCGGGCTGCTTCTACAAGGGCCCCGGCTGCCCTCTGGTCGGCAATAATGCCCAGCGCCTCAGCCGCCTTGGCCGCGATATATCTGTTCTGA
Organism: Candidatus Latescibacteria bacterium 4484_181; assembly: GCA_002049985.1. Classification (GTDB taxonomy): domain Bacteria; phylum Latescibacterota; class MVCY01; order MVCY01; family MVCY01; genus MVCY01. The sequence goes on along the minus strand of MVCY01000065.1, from coordinate 1,198 downwards.
CTCTTCAGGAACGGAATCAGATGAGGTGTTGCCCTCTTGTCCCCAATCCGTCCCAGGATTTGCACGCAGATATATTTCACCTGTGGATTCTGCGAACTTTCCAGTTCTTTGATCACCGCCGGCACAGCCTTCTCTCCCATAAGCACAAGCGCATTCCCCGCCCGAAGCCTGACACGTTCATCCCAGCTGTAGAGGTTCTTAATATGCCTCTGGGGATCTTCCCGAGTGCCGCATGCCAAGAGAAGGATTAAACACCCCAAAACAGAGAGATAAATGCATCTACGCATTGCCAATTCACCCCCTTTGAATCGTTAGGCAAGCATGACCCTGTAGTCAGAACCTGTCCGCAGACTTTGCTCTGCCACATGTGAACTCTCGCACTATTCATAGCGCAGATCCTTAGGGTCCCATAAATCGCCGCCCGAAGGTCACCGCGACACTGGCCGGCGGCACAGCAAACAAACTCAAATTGGAAAAGCAATGGAGGTCATCATCGCCAGCTCATGGGCAGGCACTCGAATCCGTCGAAACGGCTTGAGCAATTTCTCAATACCGTCTACCAATTCCATAGGGGAGGTGGTTAGGGTGAGAAGTGTAGCTGTAACAATCAGAATCAGCAAACGATAACTGAAAAAAGCCCCCCTTGCGACCCCTTCAGAGGTCACTTGAACAGGTCCCAGGCAAAACAGCACCGTTCCTGTGCGAGTGAAGAAAATGTGGAGACAGATTGTTAACAGGATCAACCAAGAAAAGGGACGAAAATTTCGTAAGACAAGGCGAACCGGTAACCTTGCTAGCGGAATGATCACTGCTAAAAAGCCTGTTAACAGAAAGTAAAAAAGGAACTCGTGGGAAACTAACTCAGCAGGAAAACCGAAAGGAATTTTGTTCGCGGATCCAGCCGATGCACGGAAGAATCGGTCGCCACATACTGACCTAAGGTGATATCACGCAAAAAACCCATTTTTGCCTTTAAGGGAGAACTTTCTCTTCAGAAACAGAGCTGAATTTCTGAAGCTCTTGTAACTACAAAAGGTGGTGTCTGCGAAAACATTCCCATTCTTCGCCAGACAGCTTTTAGTAGACGCCCCGGTCACCCCCTCTCATTTTGGACAGAGCGAAGAGATACCTCGTCTGAAGGGCTTCAGTATGATGAGGATGACAGACAGCAATAGTGGATAGTTCACTGCTGTTCACT
>MVCY01000064.1 GCA_002049985.1 Candidatus Latescibacteria bacterium 4484_181 | reverse complement strand
GCAGATAGACGTTTCTCAACCGTTCAGGGCCTACCTGAGATATGTCCCAGTTTTGGCAAAACTTGCATTCAATATTACAGCCAGCAGTGGCGATGGAAAACGCACCTGTGCCTGGCAGGAAGTGAAAGAAGGGTTTCTTCTCTACGGGGTCTACATGGACAGCACAGGGGTTGGCGTAGACCAATGTGTAGTAGGTCCCAGCTACATTCTTCCTCACTTTGCACAGCCCTTTTTGTCCTTCACCTACTGTACAACTCCACGGACATAGCTCGCATCTGACTGCTCTTCTGCCCAACTTCACATAGTGCATTGCCTCCTTTCTGACAAATATGTGCTTGTGGTCGACGACCTCAGACGAGGCCTCTGCCTGTTCGAAAGGCCGAACTATATCCATAATCTGGGAGACCAAAGCCAGGGAGGCCCCCTTTTCTGCTATGTCGCGGAGAAACCGGCGCCTCGATATCTCCGAACCCATTCAAATCACCTCCCAACCTTTTTATTATAAATAAATATCCGGCTGGACGCAAGACAAAAATGTCCCCGGTTCATCCCACGGCCTGCGGTGTCATCCATTTTCCTATGAATCCCTCTACTACGAAGAGATTTCAAAAAACGGCTTGACTTTTCCATATTTTTAGATATCTTTAGCTAAGTGTAGAAAAGCCCGTCCCTGAGCTCTACAGTTTCTTCCTCCGTTAGGATTCGAGGCACAAACGGGCCTAGAAGAATTGGCATAGGGTCTTGTGATATGGAAAATTCTGCAGCAGAAAAAGTGACTGACCAAATAGTCGATATTCTCAAGCAGCAGGTCAAGCTGAACCCGACTCAGATCAGAGATGCACTGGGAACTCCGCCGACGGCCGAGCTGGGGGATTATGCCTTTGGCTGTTTCACACTGGCGAAGGAATGGAGAAAATCCCCGACTGCCATAGCTCAGGAGTTGACAAAGAGATTGAGGCCAGAAAGCTACATCAAAAAGATTGAAAACGCAGGGCCTTATATTAATTTCACTGTGGACAGAGAAAAGTTCACTCCACTGGTGTTGAGAGAGGTGTTCTCCCGCGGAGACTCCTACGGCAACTGCGATGTGGGAGCTGGAAAGACAGTGGTGGTGGACTTTTCCTCGCCTAATATCGCTAAGCCCTTTGGGGTCGGACACCTCAGGTCTACGGTAATTGGAAACTCTATCTGCAGGCTTTACAGGTGCTTAGGTTACACTTGTATCGGCATCAATCATTTGGGTGACTGGGGAACTCAATTTGGAAAACTTATTGCAGCCTACAAGAGGTGGGGGAAGGAAGGACAACTGAAGGCCGAGCCAGTGCGGCAGCTATACAGTCTTTATGTGAAGTTTCATGCTGAGGCTCAGAAGGAGAAGTCATTAGAGAAAGAGGCCAGGGAGTGGTTTCGGAGGTTAGAGGCAGGAGAGCGGGAGGCTATCCGTCTCTGGCGCTGGTTCCGAGAGATCAGCTTGAAGGAGTTCCAGAGAATTTACGACATATTAGACATACATTTTGATTCCTATGCCGGGGAGAGCTTCTACAACTCAATGTTGGCTGAAACGATAGAGGAGGTGAAGGCCGCTGGCTTTGCCCAGGAAAGCCAGGGGGCGTTGATCGTCGATCTGGAGAGATTTGGGATACCACCCTGTCTGTTACGCAAGAGTGACGGCTCAACTCTGTATGCCACCCGGGACATCGCCGCAGCAATATACCGGTTCAACACTTACCGCTTCGATAAGATGATCTATGTAGTGGGAGCAGACCAAAGACTCCACTTTCAACAAGTCTTCAAGGTTCTGGAGTTACTCGGCTACCCCTGGGCTGATGCCCTGGTCCATGTACCCTTCGGTCTAGTAAGATTCGGAAATGGTAAGATGTCCACCCGGAAAGGGAATGTTGTCTTCTTGGAGGAGGTGTTCCAGAGGGCGGTTGAGCTGACAGAGAAGATAATAGAGGAAAAGAACCCGGAGTTGCAAGATAGGCGGGAAGTTGCCACACAGGTGGGAGTGGGCGCTATCGTATTCAATGATCTGAGCACCAAAAGAATGAAGGATGTGGATTTCTCCTGGGATAGAATGTTGAACTTCAACGGACAAACAGGGCCATATGTTCAGTATACCTATGCCAGGTTCTCCAGCGTCCTCAGGAAATACGGTCGCCAGGTGGAGGATAATGTGAACTTCTCTCTGCTCAACTCGACTATGGAAACAAGAGTGGTCAAGCTGTTAAGCAGATTTCCGGAGGTTGTCAAGAGAGCAGCCAACGAATACGAGCCCTCAGTAGTGGCCACTTACCTTCTGGACCTTTGTGAGGCAAGCAACCAATTTTACAACCACTTCCGGGTGCTCTCCGAGGATCTGGAAACTACAAAGGCCAGGGTGCTTCTGGTCTGGTGCATCAAGACAGTTCTGGGGAAAGGCCTTAAAGTTCTGGGCATGAAGGCACCCGAGAGGATGTGAGTTCAAGGGAGACACGTCTTAAGATGTTCTTCAAAATACTGCTGTGGGGTTTGATTTTCCTTCTGCTCTACAAAGCAATCAGGTTCCTTTTGGGAGGGATAGGGAATATTTCCAGACACCATAAGAGGGAGAAACCTTCTGGCGATGTAGATATTGACGAGTCAAAGATAGAGGATGCCCACTTCCGAGAGATAAAGGACTCCGAAGAGAAATCATAACCGATTGCAAATCTTCGAATTTCCCCCTGTAGGGAGATAACGTGGTGAACAGAGAAATGGGAAAGGCAGAGATAATCGGACAGATTATAAATGTATCGGGGCGCAAAAAGACGACTGTAACCCGAGTGGTGGAGTCGATGCTTTCGGTGATAAAAGAGGCCATAGAACGTCACGAACCTATACAACTGCGAGGCTTTGGGAGCTTCAAGGTGGTGCGGAGGAAAGGTCGGGCGATTGTTCATCCCGCTACCGGCGAGAAACTTAAGCTTCCCCCGAGAGATGAACCTCAGTTTGAACCCTACCCTAAGTTCAAGAAGGCGGTGGTGGAGGCCATTGGGAAGAAAATCGATGCCGATTTGGAACAGCGTCTCCGAGAGGCCAGAGCAGAGGTCGAAGGGGGCAATGCCCTTCAAGCGGTGGAGATGTATAACTCTGTGCTGAAGCAGAATCCCCGCGAGTTCAGAGCACGGATTGGTTTGGGGCTGGCCTACGAATCGATGGGTGAACATCAAAAAGCAGCAGAAGAATATAAGAAGATCCTCGGGGTTCAACCAGATAATATAGAGGCGCATTACAATCTGGGAGCCGTCTACTGGGAGATGGGTTTGATTGACATGGCCCAGGAGGAGTTCAAAAAGGCCCTGGAACTTGCCCCCTCAAGCGCTGAGGCCCATTATAATATGGGTCTGGCCCTATACAAGAAGGGGCTTTACGAAAAGGCAATCTCTGAGTTGCAAAGAGCAGTGGAGATTGAGCCAGAACACACAAAATCCTATTACTACCTGGGTGCCTCTTACAGCCAGCTACAAATGTATGAGAGGGCCATCGGAATGTTCGAACGACTGTTGGAGAAAGAGCCGCATAACAGAATCGTATTCTGGCAGTTAGGACTCTTGTACGACAAAGAAGGACGCCACGAAGAGGCAGTGAGAATGTACAGAAAAGCTAACGCACCTGCAGAAGAAGCGACGCCATCGGAGGGGAGCGATAAGCACAGAGAATAGTCTTTTCCTGGTTTGCTGTTGGGGAGGGGAAGAATGACCTACCAGCAAATGCTTTCTTTAATAAGACAGCGGAAATTTCTGCCGATCTACCTGCTGGTTGGAGAGGGATTCCAACGGCAACAGGCGCTGTCTGCATTGGTGACGGCTATTGTAGATCCAGCCACCAAGGATTTCAACCTCGATGTCTTCCACGCCGACGAGGTAGATCCCAGCACGCTGTTAGAGACGGCTTCCTCATTTCCCCTGATGGCGGAGCGAAGGGTGGTAGTGGTGAAAGAGTGCGATAGACTTCCTCTTAAGACGCTGAAGGAGCTGGTTGACACAGTTACTGCTGCCGGACTTTCTACCACGTTGATATTGGATGCCCAGAAGGTTGACTTTCGTAAAGAACCACTTCGCCAGATAAGGACTAAAGGGTGGGTAGTGGGTATTACCAAGAAAAACAGCATCTTTGAACTGACAGACGCTATTGGAAGCCGTCAGAAAGACATGGCGTTGTTTATCCTGGATCGAATGCTGGAGGCGGGAGAAAGCGCCACTCATATAATCTTTATGATCACCAGGTATTTGAAGACTATAATAAGGGTAAGAAAGGGTCTGGAAGACCATGTGCCTCGTGAACAGATACGAGAAAGAACAGGTATACACTCTTACTTTCTGGAGCGATTTCTGACTCAGGCTAGAGGTTTTTCTGATGCTCGAATAAAAAGGGGGCTAAAAGCCCTTCTGCAAGCCGATAGCAACCTAAAGCGCAGCTATCAGAATCCACGCTTCATAATGGAACTCTTAGTTTACCATCTATGTGAATGATGCAAGAGACAGAGCACATACGACTTGAACAGCGCTGGGTTTCCCCCCCAGAACCTTGCCGAGAGAAATTGGAGAAGTTAGCAACAGAGCTTAATGTACCTTTGATCATCGCCAGGATTCTCTGGAACCGCGGGATAGAGGATTTTGAAGGCTCTAAGAAATTTCTGCGCCCCTCGCTGGAGAACCTGCACGACCCCTTCGCAATGGCAGATATGGAAAAGGCTGTAGAGCGGCTCAACAAGGCGATCGACTCCGGAGAGCAGATCATGATCTACGGCGATTACGATGTCGACGGAGTCACGGCTGTCTCCTTTCTGCTGAAAATCCTAAAGAATCTAGGGACTAATCTCTCCTTCTACATTCCAGACAGGCTGACCGAAGGTTATGGCATCTCAAGGGAGGGCATTAGAGAAGCCCAGAGAAGAGGAGTATCCCTCATTGTCTCAGTTGACTGTGGTATAACGGCAGTCGAGGAGATACAACTGGCCAGGCAACTGGGTATAGATGTTATCGTCACCGATCATCACCAGCCGGCAGAGGAGATTCCTGAAGCTGTAGCGATGCTTGACCCAAAGCGGGAGGGCTGCCCTTATCCCTTTAAGGAGTTGGCTGGAGTTGGGGTGGCGTTTAAACTGGCTCAGGCCCTCTTCCGGAAGAGAAACCTGGACGAAGCCCAGCTTTTTGAATATCTCGACCTGGTAGCCTTGGGCACTGCTGCCGACATTGTGCCTCTCAGAGATGAAAACCGAATTCTGACCAAGCACGGAATAGATAGGATGGCGGTCACCAGTAACCTTGGACTCAGGGCCCTATTAGAGAACACGGGGTTGACTGGCAAGCTTCTGGGTACAGGGCATCTGGTCTTTATCATTGCCCCTCGAATTAACGCAGTGGGACGTATGGGAAATGCCGGACGGGCAGTGAGACTGCTGACCACTGAAAACGAAGGGCAAGCCCGTAATATCGCAAAGATACTCGAGGCGGAAAATAGAAAAAGAAAAGGGGTAGACGACCAGATATTCTCAGAAGCCTCCCGGATGGTAACAGAGGGCATCGACCGAGAATCTAACCCTGCCATTGTGCTCGCCTCTGAGGACTGGCACCCCGGGGTGATCGGAATTGTGGCCTCGAGGATTGCCGAGGAATTCTATCTGCCCACCATACTGATAGCCCTGGATGGGGAAGAGGGAAGGGGCTCGGGTCGCAGCATCCCGGATTTCGACATCTATAAGGCCCTGAAGAGGTGCAAACACAGCCTTCTGGGCTTCGGGGGACATAAATACGCCGCCGGGCTCAGCATAAAGAGGGAGAAGATAGAGCAGTTCAGAGAGGATTTCCAGGCAGTAGCAAGGTCGGTGCTACACCCAGAGCAATTGATACCTAAACTTAAGATTGACGCCGAA
>MVCY01000063.1 GCA_002049985.1 Candidatus Latescibacteria bacterium 4484_181 | reverse complement strand
ATTTGGAGACATCAGCCAGATAGAAACCGATGCTCTTATTGTTAATCTGTTCGAAGGGGTTAAGCATCCCGGTGGTGCTACCGGTGCTGTGGACAGCGCCCTTGGTGGAGCCATCTCGGCTTTAGTGAAAGAGGGAGAATTCAAAGGCGAGCTCAACCAGACAGCGGTGATTCACTCTCTGGGGAAAATTCCCGCTAAGAGAGTGATAATCGCGGGCTTAGGGAAATCAGAAGAGTTCACGGCCGACAGGATAAGGCAGGTGAGTGGCGCCAGTCTGAGGCAGGCAAGGGCGCTGGGGGCAAAGAGAGTGAGCACCATCGTGCACGGGGCAGGAATTGCGGGTTTTGCCCCTGAGGTCGCAGCCCAAGCCCTGGCAGAAGGGGCGATCTTGGGACTATATACATTCGATAAGTATCTGAAAAATAAAGAGCAAAAAGAGATAGAAGAACTTCTCGTAGTTGAATTTGATGAAAAGAAGATTCCAGAGGTGGAGCAAGGTGTAGAGAAAGGCAAGATTTTCGCCGAGGCCCAGGATCTGGTTAGGAACTTAGTCAACGAGCCCAGTAATCGGATGACCCCCCGAGTACTGGCAGAAAAGGCCAAAGAAGTTGCCGAGAGATTCTCCCTGGGGATTGAGGTATTAGGCGAAGAAGAGCTGCGGAAAATGGGTGCCGAGGCCTTCTTGGCAGTAGCCAGAGGCAGTGAGGAACCCTGTCGGCTCATTGTGATGCGCTATGAGAGTGATCCTCAGGCTGCTACAGTAGCCCTAGTTGGCAAGGGCATCACCTTCGACAGCGGAGGGGTCTCTCTTAAACCATCTAAGGGAATGGAGGAGATGAAGGCCGATATGGCGGGCGGGGCGGCAGTGATCGGGGCAATGCAGATTATAGCCCAGCTTAAGCCCAAGGTGAATGTGTTCGGAATAATCCCGGCCTCCGAGAATATGCCCAGCGGCCATGCCCTCAAACCTGGCGATGTGATAAGAAGCCTGGGAGGCAAAAGCATTGAGATAATCTCTACCGATGCCGAAGGCAGGTTGATTTTAGCCGACGCACTGACCTATGCTCAAAGGCTGGGCGCAAGCAAGATCATCGGCATAGCTACCCTCACCGGCGGCTGTATCGTCGCCCTGGGCAAACTTACCGCTGCCGTCTTAGGGACAGACCAAGAATTGGTAGACCTGCTTATTGAGGTCTCTCAGCAGACAGGGGAGAAGATGTGGCAACTGCCGCTGTTTGAGGAATATTTTGACCAGATAAAGAGCGAGATCGCTGATGTTAAAAACAGTGGGGGTAGAGAAGCCTCAACTATAACCGGGGCAATGTTTCTGAAACAGTTTGTTGACAAGACTCCTTGGGTTCACATTGACATAGCTGGAAAAGAACTTGCCGATAAGGAGAAGGGCTACTTGGTGAAAGGAGCTACCGGCTATGGGGCCAGAACTCTGGCAGCTGCAGTGCTGAAGATGTGACCCCCAGGCCAGGGAACAGAGATGGGCCTGGTAGGCAGGTGACACAGGGGGACCGGAATCCTTTTTCCTTAATCTAAAGGTGGTGCTTGACAATGAAGGAGATTTTGACCCTGTTTTTAATAATGGGAGCTCTGGGTCTTCTAATCCTGAGTTGTAGAGGAGAAGAGTCAACCGCCGCGGTCAGACCACCGGCGGTCGCAGGTAGCTTCTACCCTGATTTGCCATCTGAGCTGAAGAGAATGGTAGAAGAATTTCTCTCCCAGGCAACCGAGGAAAAGATAGAGGGCCAGATAGTGGGGCTGCTGTCGCCTCATGCCGGGTATGTCTTCTGCGGACAGGTGGCGGCTTGCTCATACAACCAACTGAAAGGCAGAGAGTTCGATGATGTCATAGTTATTGGGCCCAGCCATTACCTCCACTTGGAAGGTGCCTCTGTGGGCAGTTGGGATTACTACCAAACACCGCTGGGAAAGGTGGAAGTGGATATGGAAATAGTGGAGAAACTTAAGACTGCCGATCCTAAGATCACGTTCACCCCTGCTGCCCACTCTCGGGAACATGCGGTCGAGGTTCAATTGCCTTTCCTTCAGTGCGTATTGGGGAACTTCAAGCTTGTGCCCATCATTATGGGCAATCCCAGCTCAGAGAACTGCCGGATGTTGAGCAACGCCCTTGTTAAGGCGATAGGGAACAAAAAAGTGTTGTTGGTGGCAAGCTCCGATATGTCCCACTACCCGTGTTACGAGGACGCCTGCCGCGTTGACCGACAAACCCTGAAGGTGATTGAGTCCCTTGCGCCCCTCAAACTCCTGGAGTCGAGCAAGGAGATCTTAAGTCGGGGAATTCCAAACCTTGACTGTACGCTATGTGGGCTGGGTCCGGTAGCCACGGTATTGATGACTGCGAAGAGGTTGGGAGCAACAGATGTGAAGGTTCTCAAATACGCCAACTCTGGTGATGTGAATGTCATGGGAAGAACCAATCGCAACAGAGTAGTAGGGTACGCAGCGGCAGTAGCTTACAAATCAGACAGTTTAAAGGTTAAAGAACAAGGAGCGGGTGAAGAGTTTGCCCTCACTGAGGAGCAAAAAGCAACTCTTCTCCAGATTGCTCGAAAGACACTTAACTGCTGTCTAAAAAAAGAGAAAATGCCCGATTTCCAGGTTCAGGATCCGGTCCTTCGTCAAAAAAGGGGCGTTTTTGTCACTTTGACCAACCAGGGAAGACTGCGGGGCTGCATAGGTCACTTTGCCCCTGACACCCCCTTGTACAAGCTTGTCTCCCAGATGACCATTGCCGCTGCCACCCAGGATTATAGATTCTTCTACAACCCCATCACAGTACATGAACTTCCAGATATAAGAATCGAGATTTCTGTACTCTCCCCTTTGAAGAAGATAAAAGACATAGATGAGATAAGAATGGGCGTAGACGGCATATATGTGAAAATGGGAAACCGAGCTGGTACTTTCCTTCCCCAGGTGGCCACTGAAACTGGGTGGAGTAGAGTCGAATTTGTAGAGCGCTGCTGTTCGGAGAAGGCAGGGCTTCCGCGCGACGCCTGGAAGCGGGGAGCAGAATTATACACTTATACTGCTTTGGTGTTTCACGAACCTGCTGAGAAGTGAGGAGAAAGGAGGCTGAAATGGATTTACGAGAGATTCTTTCCATTCCGAAGGAGAAACTGGCAGAGGCGAGCAAGGTTGGAGTCGAGATTCTGCCGGATAAACAGTCACTCTATCAGCACTTCGCCAGAAGCATAGCCGATGAGATAAAGGCCAATAATACTCAAGGCAGACCAACCCGAATAATTTTGCCTGTAGGACCTACTCCCCAGTATTCTATTTTGGCCGGGATTTCCAATGAAGAGCGGATAAGCTGGGAAAATGTCTACACCTTCAATATGGATGAGTACCTTGACTGGCAAGGCAGACCGGTACCGCTGACCCATCCGATGAGTTTCGAGGGATATATGCGCCGCAATCTGTTCGACCGGCTCGATCCGAAGATCAGAATCCCTGAAGATCACATCTGTTTTCCCCACCCTTTCCGTATAGACGAAATTAGCAACAGAATTGCCGAGGTGGGCGGCATTGACACCTGCTACGGTGGAATAGGCTATCACGGACATATCGCCTTTAATGAGCCGCCCCTGTCTAGGTGGTATAAGATATCGGCAGAGGAGTTCAAGAACTCAAAGACCAGAGTTCTCCACTTGGCTGACGACACCTTTGTGGTGAATAGTTTCTGCGGAGCCGGCGGCAACTCCGCTGCTATCCCGCCAATGGCGGTTACTATAGGGATGAAGGATATCTTAAGCTCCCGCCGAATTCGCCTCTATTGCGATGGTGGCGATTGGCAGAAAACAGTGTTCCGAATAGCCCTGCTGGGCGAGGTCTCGGTTGACTATCCAGTGACCTTCGTACAGGAGCATCCGGATTGCATTATCTATGCAGATGCTTACACTGCCGAGGCCCCCGCTGCTGCACCGAAGTGATCGGTTAACTGGTTAATTGGTGACCGGTTAATGAGTTCTCATATGATTGTTTACCTGATTAGAGGGGGTTTTCATGAACATCCTTGCTGTAGGAGCCCATCCTGACGATATAGAACTTCTCTGTGCTGCCACCTGACTGCGAGCTCCACCACAATCTGCAGAGTGTAACCAAGACAGTAGAGATAATCCGCCAGGCCCAGCCCGATATAATCATTACTCATTCTCCTTCCGACTATATGCCCGATCATGTAATCACCAGTCAGGTGGTCTTTGACGCCAGCTTCCATGCCACCCTGCCAAACTTCTCTGCTGGAGGAAGACCCACAAGCTTGATCCCTCCCATCTACTATATGGATACCTTAGCGGGGGTAGAGTTCCTGCCAGAGGAGTATGTGGATATCACCGAGACAATGGAGACCAAACGGCAAATGCTTCTCTGTCACCAGAGTCAGTACCAATGGCTCAAAGAGCACGATAATATTGATACCGTCGAGTTTATCGAGATAATGGCCCGGATGCGCGGTCTGCAGTGCGGAGTTAAATATGCGGAGGCATTCAAACGCTGTAAGGTCTGGGGAAGGAATCCCATCAGAAGACTTCTTCCTTAGGGGATGACTCGGAATTAGATGCCAGGAAACCAGCTTTTTGGAGAAAGGAGCAAGCAGTTCAGAGTGTCTAAGCTGCTTAGACTGACCTAAGACAAAATAACTAGACTTTCACAAGAAGCCTGGAAAATATGTTCTCAGATAAGCGGAATACTGTAGCATGGGGGAGGGAAACCTCCCGGGCGGGAATAGGACCCCCTGGCTACATTCGTGAATCCCTGTGAACAGATTTTTCGTTGTTGCCTTAATTCATTGGTTTTTTTCTATGCCATAGCCGGACGATTCATCGCCAACTATGGTTAATCCTGGAGGTGGGAGGAGGTTGCGCTTTCCGTCAGCGGCCAACAGAGCCAAAGCCGCCCTCTGCTGCCTGCAGGAATTATAGCCCAGCGATCCAACGCTACTTCTGCCCTACGCCTACGTAAAGCGCCCTTCTTTTGGTGCCTTTTCTTTTAAAGAAAAGGGACAGATAGCGGGCTAGAAGCTAGAATAGGCAGTCGTTGCCCCTTATGTCTTCAATTGAACCCACATTCGGAAAACTTGTGAAAAATAGGAAAGAGATATGGTCGCTAAAGGGACTTCCAATAAATCGCCAGTCTTATTTGCTAAAGACATTTTGTCCCTGT
>MVCY01000062.1 GCA_002049985.1 Candidatus Latescibacteria bacterium 4484_181 | reverse complement strand
CCTTGCGAAATTGGACGATGTCGCGGGTTCGAGTCCCGTCTCCCGCTCCAACAGTCAAATATCAATTCAGAGCCACAGTTGCAACTGTGGTTTTTCTTTGTTGGGAGGGAGTTGAAATGCAAGATTTATCCACAGCTTTCACCAATGGCAAACTCGCTCGGTCTCTCTTTGGCACCCTCCACCGGTTCTTTCTACCTCTTCTTCTCTGCGTCATTTTCGACCTTTCCCATGTTGCTTACTGCGAAAACCAGGAGAAACCCACCTGGGTCAACTGGCAAAACTACATGATAGGGGCAACAGGAGCAGGTATGCCCGATACCACTCTGCCCCACCCGGCTCAGAAGCAGTATACAGTTAAGAAAGCCAGAGAAAAAGCGGTGGAGCTACTGCTCGGTGCAGTGGAAAGTTTGAACCTCACCTCCAGTATGACAGTTGAAGACACAATGGCCAGCGACAGTCTGCTCGCCTCTAAAGTAGAAGGGATAGTCAAAAAGGCTGAAGAAGTGGACATCCGGTATATGTCCGACCTCTCCGTAGAGGTCGACATTCAGCTTCCTCTCACTGGGAAGTTGGCTAACCAATTGCTCCCCGCCGGCGGAGGCGGGAAACCAGTTCCAATAGATTCTCTGCACTGCCCTCTATGTGGGCTCAAAAGATCTGCAACAGGCAATAAAGGACAGGCGGGTTGGCCAGAACCCCCTGGTAGTCAAAGGCCTGAGAGCCACCGGACCCCGGAGAACTGACGTCACTATCCCCAACGCAACAGCTATGATTCTCCACCATAGCGAGAATAACCTCAAATTCCTCCGCCAGGGCAAAGTGATAGTAGTATTGGACAAGGATTAGAAATGGGAAGAATCCGTTTGTCTCCTAAATCGCTGACTATTCCGTTCTTATGCCTCCTGCTGATATTCTCCGGCTGTGCGATCACGCCTGGGAGGAGGTTGCGCCCCCCTGTTGTAGCCCGTAGTTACTACACCCGGGGGATGCGAAAATTGGAGCAGAGGGATTTGGACGGGGCTTTAGTGGATTTCAAAAAGGCCCACACCGCAGATAAGAATTTCGCCCCGGCATATGTGGGGATGGCTCTGGTGGCATTGGAACAGGGAAAGTGCAAAACTGCTCTCCGACAGATAAAAGAGGCAAAACGGAAGAACAAACGATGTGTCGAGGCTTACATTGCCGAAGGCCGCATTCTCACCAGATGCAGGGACCGTTCTGACTGGCTACCAGGGGCACTGAAGAGCTATGAAATGGCGCTTAAGTTGGCTCCACAGAACGATGCCGCTTACTTCTACCAAGGAGAGACATACAAGGTTGCCTGCCAGTTCTCAAAGGCAGCACAGGCCTACAAACAGGCCGTAGAGAAACAAACATTGCCGGACACTGGGCCGAAGACTGGATCAAGGTTATCATTGGCCTGGGACTCGTTGGCTTAGAGGCTTTCCCCGACGGCACCTTCAAACCAAATTTGCCGATCACAAGGGCAAACTTCGCCTTAGTAGCTCAAAGTGTGCTTTACCTGCTCTCCAATAATCCCCATCTCACAACCCAGTACTTCGGAGAAAGTTCCCGCTTCCCCGATGTTAGAAGCAATGACTACATCTACAATGCCATTGCGCTCTGTGTCGACAGATGTTAGAAGCAATGACTACATCTACAATGCCATTGCGCTCTGTGTCGACAAAGGCATCATGCAACCTCAACCTGACGGAAATTTTCGCCCTGCAGAATATGTCACCGGGGCTGACGCCCTATTGGGCATCAACAGACTTAAAGATATTCTATTAGATTGAACTGAGACCTGCACCCTGATCCATAAAGGAATGTGACTCTAATCCCCATAACCATCGGAAAAGACCGTATCTTTTTTGAACCCAGACTCTGGGAAAAACCTCCTTTAAAGATTGTTCTATCTCTTGGCCAGGTTCTGCTGAAAAATGGCAATTTCACAGAAGAGCCACCCCATTCTAGCTTTAAATAGATTGCAGGAGGCGTCTGCAGACGCCGATGGAATCGGGCTCTGGAGAGCCCTCCCACAGAAATGGATGTCCGAAATGGTCCCATAGTACCACCACGAGGTCCATTTTTCCGACATAATCTGCACCTGTATCAAATAAGCCAGGGTTCGGTTCATAAGTCTAAGAGTCACATCTTGAGCCTGTATCAAAAATTAATGATTTAAGATAACGGCAAAGAAAGCAACGAGGGCACAACATAGGCAACATTTCCATAAATAGATAATTACCCCTTTCCGCTCCTTGCGACTTCTTTGCGAACTTTGCGGTTGAAAATGCCTTTTGGTACATCGCTTCTTGTCTATCCCGATACGGACAAAATCTTTATAGTGAACAAGACTAAGCGTCTATTCGAAGTTCCTTCAGGGACGATATGTCTCTCTTGTTTTCAATAAGTTTTCCGAATCTGAAATGTGAAGTAAGAAAATGGGTGAATTGACTCACCTATGCCAGGGAAGAAAATAGTTAGAGATGAAGGGAGCGTATTATGCAGAATAGAGGATAGGAAAACGGAGTTACAGACCTTAAGTAGGGTCCGAGACATCAGTCACACAGGCTTAGAACGGACTAATTTCGTTGCCACCTATGCCTTTCTCTGAGAATTCAAGGACCATCAGCAAGGAAGCTTTGCAGATAGGTTCTTCTTCTCCCCTTCCCTATTGAAAGCTCTCCCGGTCATTCCCTCCAGGGTAAGCAGTATTATACTTATTTTTGAACTCTTGCCTCCATCTCTGGAAAGAGCCCTTTCGGATAGCTTCTCTCATCTGTTCCATCAGCTTCATGAAGAAATAGACATTGTGCAGGCTGGCCAGACGCAGGCCCAACATCTCTTCAACCTGAAACAGGTGCCGAATGTAGGCTCGGGTGTAATTCTGGCAGGCGTAGCACTGGCATTCTGGGTCGATTGGCGAAAAATCCTGGGCATATTGGGCATTTCTCAGCACCAGCCTGCCACTCGATGTGAAGACCATACCGTTCCTACCGTTTCGGGTAGGAATGACACAGTCAAACATATCCACGCCCAGGGCCACGCACTCCACCAGGTCTTCAGGATAACCTATGCCCATCAGGTAGCGAGGCCTGTCAGCGGGCAAAAGGGGCAGAACTGCCTCAAGCATCTCATACATTAAAGATTTCGGCTCCCCTACGGAAAGCCCCCCAATGGCATACCCAGGAAAATCCATTGCCAACAATTGGCCGGCATTGTTCTGCCGAAGCTCGGGGTAAACACTACCCTGAACAATTCCAAAAAGGGCTGGATGGCATCCGATAGATTTCTCTTCCCCGAGTTCTCGATGCCTTTTCAGCGATCGCTCTGCCCATCTGATAGTCAACATACTGGCCTCCCGAGCCTCCTCATAGGTACAAGGATAGGCTATACATTGGTCCAAAGGCATTATGATATCCGCTCCTAAGGCATGCTCAATTTCCACCACCCTCTCGGGGGTAAAGACGTGGTAGGACCCATCTATATGGGACTGGAAGGCAGCACCCTGTTCGCTCACTTTGTTTAGCTGGGCCAGACTGAAGATCTGATAACCGCCGCTGTCGGTCAGGATGGGGCGGTCCCAACCGATGAAGCGATGTAATCCCCCCGCTTTCTGAATCACCCCCGGGCCAGGCCGAAGCCAGAGGTGGTAGGTGTTACACAAAAGCAGTCTTACCCCAGCCTCTTCCAGCTCTTTTTGAGAAAGAGTCCTCACCACCCCACGGGTCCCCACTGGCATAAAGGCAGGAGTGGGCACCTGACCGTGAACAGTAGTTAGAAGACCTGCACGGGCCTGACTCTGGGTATCTTGCTTAACAACTTCAAATTCCATAAACTATAACCGAGTTTTGCCCAGGTTACCTTCCCTTGAAAGCAATCTTATGGGTCGGTTAATCGCTCAGTTTCTAGCGTTCTCTCCTCTTGTTCCTCTGGTTCAAGATGACCTGGGCAACTGCCAGGTCTTCCGGAGTGGTGATCTTGATGTTTTGGTAAGAACCCTGAAGCACTGCCACTTTAATGCCCAGCCGTTCAACCAAGGCAGAATCATCCGTGGCGTAGAACCCCTCTTTATTGGCCCTCTGGTACGCTTTCCAGATTAGAGGAAAAGAAAAGGTCTGAGGAGTCTGTGCCAGCCACAGACCGGACCGCTCCAGGGTCCGCTTCACCACCCCGTTGGCAACGTATTTAACTGTATCCGTCACTGGCACGGCTGTGACCACTGCCCTGGCCTTCCTGCACAGATCGATCGAACATGCGATCTGCTCTGCGGTGACAAATGGGCGAGAACCATCGTGAATTACCACAATTTCGGTATCAGCCCTCACTGCTTCAAGCCCCCGAAAGACAGAGTCCTGCCTCTTTTTTCCACCAAAGACAACTTTGTCCACTTTAGGAAAACAGGGCAATATATGCTTGGAGCAAAAGGAGAACGTCTCCTTGGAGACGACCAGAATCACATCCTCCACCGAACTGCATCCTTCAAAGGCCCGAAGAGTATGAGCTAGAATCGGCTGTCCACCCAGTTCAATAAGCTGTTTAGGGCGGTCTGTACCCATTCTGGTTCCACTTCCAGCCGCCGGGATAATCGCCGTTACCTTCATAATGGTCACAAGATTAACATCGCATCCCCGAAGCTGAGAAAGCGATATCTCCTATGAATCGCCTCCCGATAGGCTCTTAGGATAAACTCCCTTCCAGCAAAGGCAGAGACCAGCATCAGCAATGTGGAACGTGGAAGATGGAAGTTGGTTACCAAAGCATCCACAAATTTAAACTCGTATGGAGGGTAGATGAACTTTTCTGTCCATCCGCTGCCTGACTTAAGGATGTGGTAGTGCCGATCTGCCGTTGCCACACTTGATTCCAATGCCCTCACTGTAGTAGTTCCCACCGCGAAAACTCTGCCTCCGTCTCTTCTGACCTGGTTAATCTGTTTGGCAGCTTCTTCGCTGATCTGGTAGTATTCGGGGTGAATCCTGTGCTCCTCAGGGTTCTGCGCTGTTACGGGACGAAAGGTTCCCACTCCAACGTGAAGCAGGATTGGAATAACCTGGACACCCTTGGCCTTAATAATCTCCAGAAGTGAATCAGTGAAATGAAGTCCAGCAGTAGGGGCTGCGACTGCGCCAGGGACGCGGGCGTACACAGTCTGATACTTCAGTCTGTCCTCCGGCTCTGGTTTTCTGCGGATATAAGGCGGCAGCGGAACCTGCCCAAATCTCTGCAGTTCAGCATCTATGTCTGCCTTCTTGTTGAACCTGATTAGGCGGCCTCCATCGGCTGTGCGTCCCAGGATTTCGCACTTGAGCTCTCCCTGACCAAACAGGATCACGCTACCTACCGGAACTCTTCTGCCAGGTCTGACCAGAGCCTGCCAGGTATCCTTTTCTATACGGCGGGTCAAGAAAACCTCAACCCTGCCGCCAGAGCTCTGTTTATACCCCCAAAGCCGAGCAGGTAACACCTTCGTCTCATTCACCACCAGGCAATCTCCGCACCTCAGGTACCCCACAATCTGCTTGAATTCGCGGTGCTCTATACCACCGTCGCCCCTGTGCAAAACCATCAGACGGGATTGATCCCGTTGCGCTAAGGGACGCTGAGCGATTAGCTCCCGCGGCAGATAGTAATCATAATCGGATAACTTCATATTGCCCAGTATTCGCCAACAACAGGTCTATCTTCGTAAGAATAGGTTCAGGAGAATGGTGAGAACTACACTTAAGACAAGGCAGGTGACAACAGGGAAGTAGAAGCTGAAGTTCCCCTTTCGGACAAAGATGTCACCGGGCAATCTGCCCAGAAAAGGCAGCTTGTCGACAGAGGCAATCAACATCCCGGTTATCACCAAAAGGATTCCCACTATGATTATGAATTTTCCTATAGCGGATAAGCTGAACATCAACTGCCACCTCCAGGGTCTAATTGTTTAGTCTCCATAATCATAACTAAATTCCTCTGCCCTGTCAACCCCTTTCTGAGGCTATTCTGCCTTGGCCAGAGAAATCTAACTTACCAAACTTGCTGGAAAATCTCGCAAAAGAAAACATAACACAAAAACACGCAGTTGCTTAGGGAGTTATCTGTTAGCTCTCCTTACCATAAAAGTAACCAAAAGAAGCAG
>MVCY01000061.1 GCA_002049985.1 Candidatus Latescibacteria bacterium 4484_181 | reverse complement strand
GGTCTGCCCGGGGATAAGTCGATTACTCACCGAGCAGTATTGATTGGCTCTATTTCTGAGGGGATCAGTGAGGTGGAGAACTACTGCCCGGGCCAGGATTGCAATCGTACTGTAGAGGCAATGAGACAATTGGGCGTAGAGATTGTTCATCGGGGCGGGAAATTATGTGTTTACGGCCAGGGACTCCGGGGTTTAAGAGAGTCCCTGAGGCATCTTTATGCTGGGAATTCTGGGACACTGATGCGCCTTCTTGCTGGCATACTGGCCGGACAGCCGTTCCAGTCGGTGCTCACAGGCGACCAATATCTCACCCGCCGTCCAATGGGACGGATTATCGAGCCCTTAAGCCGAATGGGGGCGAAAATCTCTGGAGACAACAACCAATATCCTCCCCTGAAGATCAAAGGCGGCCGGTTGAAGCCAATCTGGTACCAAACGCCGATTGCCAGTGCCCAGGTCAAATCGGCCATCCTGTTAGCCGGGCTTTACGCCGACGGGAAGACAACAGTGGTGGAAAAAGCTGCCTCTAGAGATCACACCGAAAGGATGCTTCGGGCATGCGGCGCCGAGATTGAGAGACAGAGGACTAAAGAAGGTCTTCAGATTAGTGTAGAAGGAGGGCCCAAGCTCTCCGGGCAAAATCTCGCCATCCCCGGGGACATATCCTCGGCAGCGTTCTTCGTCGTAGCCGCCAGCATAGTGCCCGGCTCCGAAGTGGCGATTAAGAATGTTGGGTTGAATCCCACGCGTACCGGAGTGCTGGAGGTGCTCAGACAAATGGGGGCTGACATCCAGGTGGAGGGTCAGAGGGAACAGGGGGAGGAGCCAGTTGGAGACCTAATAGTTAAATCGTCCGCTTTAGAAGCTGCCAGAGTAGAGGGAAGGATAATCCCCACCCTGATCGATGAGATTCCGGTGCTTGCCGTCGCAGCCACCCAGGCCAGGGGAGAGTCGGTAATCAAAAATGCAGAAGACCTGCGAAAAAAGGAGACCGACAGGATCTCTGCCCTGGTGACTAACCTGAGAAAGATGGGGGCTGTGGTAGAAGAGCTGCCAGATGGGATGGTGATTGAAGGAGGACATCCGCTCATCGGCGCTTCAGTGGAGAGCTTCGGTGACCACCGCATCGCAATGGCCCTGGCCGTCGCAGCTCTGGTAGCCCAGGGAGAGACGATCATCGACGGATGGGAGTGGGTTTTCACCTCCTTCCCTGACTTTATAGAAAAATTGGATTCTCTAAGAAAGGGATAGTTCCGAGGATTGTATGCGAAAGGCCCAGAGGAGACCGAGAGGTGCCGAAGACAAAGAGGGATGTCTAAACTTCCAGGATTTCTCTCTGCGGGCTCTGACACCTCTCAGGCTCAGGTATCTGTGGTTGGCGTTTTGGTAATGTCACGAAAGGACCAAAGATGCGAATCGACAGTAAAACCACTGTCGTTGGGGTGATCGGTTATCCCGTTGCTCACTCGCTCTCCCCACAGATGCATAATGCAGCTATTCAGAGCTTAGGAATAAACTGGTGCTACCTGCCCTTTCAAGTAGCACCCGAAGATTTAGCGAAGGCCATACAGGGAATGCGAGGACTTGGTATCAGAGGGCTTAATGTGACTGTGCCACATAAACAGGCGGTGGTGAGGCTTCTGGATTGGGTCTCCCCTGAAGCCTCAGCCGTCAGGGCAGTGAATACCATTTCTAATGAAGGGGGAAGGCTGGAGGGCTACAACACTGATGTGGAAGGCATCTTAGCAGCACTACGACTCGGTGTGGGCTTGGAGAAACTGCCGGAGAAAGTGGTGGTATTGGGTGCTGGAGGTGCCGCCAGGGGCATTGTGTATGCTCTGACCACCGTCACCGATGTCAGAAATATTGTAATCCTGAACCGAACCGTGCAAAAGGCAGAGAGATTGGCTGCCGAAATGGAAAATATGGCCAAAGGAAAAACCCGAATCAAAGGGAGGAAGCTGGAGACAGAAACCGCCCGAGTTGAACTGAGAGAAGCTGGTCTGCTTATTAATGCCACTCCAGTAGGGATGTATCCCAATGTGAACTGTTCGCCTATCGAAGTCTCTTCTGTCTTTCACCCCCGATTAACGCTCGTCGACACCATCTACAACCCTAAGGAGACAAAGCTCATGAGACTGGCCCGTTCCCAGGGGGCGAAGTGCTTCAACGGGCTGGATATGCTGGTCTACCAGGGGGCAAAGTCACTTGAGATCTGGACGCAAAGAAGAGCACCCGTGAAAGTGATGAAAGAGGCGGTTATGGAGTTAGCGCCACAGCCGTCAGCCCTCGGCCAATTTTAAGTATCTGCTGAAGGGTAAAGGTTTCGGCGAAATAGACACCTTATAATTACATTCGTGAGTTTTAGCTGCTGGAAAAGTCTTGATTTCTTGAAAAGATTCGCTTATCTTTGAAGTTAGGAGTTTAGCTTTCTATCAGAGTGAAGCGCTCCATCCGGCATTTGAGAAGGTTATCGAGGCAGAACCATTTGGCTGGTATAAATCAATCTTTCTACCTGGATATTCACCATAGCAGGTAACCTCGCCAAGAGCGAACTGCGGCACAGAAAAAGATGGCACCTTATCCCCATTAACAAGGAGACTGACCAAGATATCTTGGCAGAGATTGCGCCGAGAAGAAGGCAATAGAAAGGCACATCCAGCAGGCTATCGAGGCTTTGCCGCCAAAGTACCGCGAAGCTGTGATCTTACGAGATATTGAGGGGTTGCCTTACGAGGAGATTGCCCAGATTGTTGGTTGCCCAGTGGGTACAGTTAAATCGAGAGTGAATCGGGGCAGACTTCAACTTCAGAACAAACTGGAGCAGATTATAGATCGCATAGGGTAAAGGATGGAGTGCAAACGCCTGGAAAGATATCTCTCCCGCTATTTGGAGGGAGAACTGGAAGGAGAACTGAAGGACAAGGTGGAGGAGCATCTGGCCCGTTGTTCTTCCTGTGCTAGGAAGTTGCACAGGCTTGAGGCTATAACTGGCATTTTGAGGGGGTTAGGACCTGTTGAGCCGCCAGAGAATTTCGTCAGCCTTTTGTCCGAGAAGCTACAGAAAGAAACTCTATAGGGTGTCTTCTTAGAGTGATACCAAGGAGAGAGTAGTTGACATCTGCAGCACAGACGGTGGCTTCGGTGGGGCTGATGGCTGGACTAACTACTGTTGGGGCATTTGTCAGGATTCCTCTTCCCTATGTTCCTTTCACCTTGCAGGTGCTGTTTGTCTTCCTGGGGGGTGCACTTTTAGGGGCTCGCCTGGGAGCCTTGAGCCAGGTTGTCTATCTCGGTCTGGGGCTGGCAGGCTTGCCCGTCTTTGCCGGTGGCGCCGCCGGACCCGCCAGTATCCTTATGCCCACTTTCGGTTACATAATCGGGTTTGTGTTTGCCGCCTACTCCATTGGGGTTTTTACTCAAAAAACCCACACGCCTAGCTTTCTGAACATATTCCTGAAAATGCTTGCTGGACTGGTCATCATTTACCTGCCCGGAGTGGTCTACCTTTACCTCAACCTTAATCTGATAGCAGGCAGGCCGTGCTCCTTTCAGAACGCCCTTCTGGTGGGATGTCTGATATTCCTGCCCGGAGATGTGGCAAAGGCAGCCATAGCTGCCTTCATCACTGTCAAGGTCAAAAACCGATTGCCCCTGGCAGGCTAACTTGCCCCGGGTAGGCAATTTGATAAGAAACCTCCAGCAGGCCCCAAACCTGCCGGAGGTTGAGCAAAACCGGCCTCTCCCCTCTGGGCAGAGGGATAGGGCGAGGGGAAAATAAACATAATACAGGAGGCAAAAGGAAATGAACTGGTTTGAGAGGATGAAATCGGGACTCCGAACCATAAAGAAGAGAGAACTTCCCGATGGGGTGTGGATAAAATGCGATGGCTGCGGAGAACTCCTCTACCAGAAAGGGTTGGAAAAAAACCTGCGAGTTTGTCCGAAGTGTGATCACCATTTTCGCATCAGCAGCAAAGAGTACATCAATATACTGGTCGATGAAGGCAGCTTCCAGGAGACGAATGCGGAAATGACCTCAATAGATCCTCTTAAGTTCAGGGATATTAAGCGCTATACCGATCGACTGAAGGACCATATAAAGAGGACAGGGCAGAATTCGGCTATTCAGACTGGTGTGGGAGAAATAAATGGCCATCCACTGGCCTTAGGAGTGATGAATTTCAGTTTTATCGGAGGAAGCATGGGCTCGGTGGTTGGCGAGAAGGTGGTCAGGCTGATAAACACTGCCATAGACAGGAGGATTCCTCTGGTTATAGTCTCTACCTCTGGCGGTGCCCGTATGCAGGAGGGTGCTATCTCGCTGATGCAGATGGCGAAGACTTCGGCCAATCTATTTCGCCTCTCGCAACACGGACTGCTCTACATTTCAGTTTTGGTCAACCCTTGCACTGCGGGCGTGCTGGCAAGCTTCGCCTCGCTGGGGGATGTGATAATAGCCGAGCCGAAGACGTTGATACGCTTCAGTGGTCCTCGAGTGACCAAAGAAACCACCGGACAGGAGATGCCGCCTGGTTTTCAGCCAGCAGAAGTTGTGCTCGAACACGGCTTCTTAGATATGGTTGTCCACCGGAAGGACCTCAAATCAACTCTCACCAACCTGATCGAACTGCTTACATAGATGCTCACCTATCAACAGGCCCTCCTTTTTCTCTACAACCTGCAGAAATTTGGCATTAAGCTGGGCTTAAGGAAAATTGCCGCTCTGCTATCAGAACTGGGCAATCCTCAGCAGCAGATGGATTTTATCCACATTGCTGGCACCAACGGCAAGGGTTCCACTGCTGCCCAGATTGAGTCAATCCTCCGCCAGGCAGGCTACAGGACTGGGCTTTTCACCTCCCCCCATCTGTTTCGGTTTACAGAGCGCATTCAGGTTTCGGGCCAACAGATTGGCACAGACCAGGTGACAGAATTTGTCCGCTTGATGAAGTCTCCAATACAGCAGCTCAAGTGCACCTTCTTTGAGACTGCCACCGCCATGGCGATATGGTATTTCGCCGCTCAAAAGGTTGATATTGCCGTGCTGGAGACCGGGATGGGGGGCAGACTGGATGCTACCAATGTGGTAACCCCGATTCTGTCGGTAATTACTAATGTCTCCCTGGAGCACTGCCAGTATCTGGGCGACACCATCTCAGAGATAGCAAAGGAGAAGGCAGGGATTGTGAAAGAAAAGGGCGAAGTGCTCTGTGGCCAGATGGATCCCAAAGCCCTGCAGGTGATCAAAGAGTTCTCCCGATTTAAACAGGCTAAGTTCCATTGGGTGGGAGATGAGGTGGAGTGCAAAGAGGAATGCTTGTCGCCGGAGGGGACAGTTTTCTCATATGGCTCTGGGGATGGTTGTTACCGACAGCTTCAGATACCTCTGGTGGGCAGACATCAGCTTGACAATGCCGTACTTGCCGTCAGGTCGGTGGAGATTCTTCGGCAGATGGGTTTCAGGATCACAGATGGACACCTGCGCCAGGGGCTTTTATCAGTGAAGTGGCCGGGGCGGCTGCAGACAGTGGCCCGAAATCCCCTAACCGTGCTGGATGTGGCCCATAACCCGGCCGGGGCCGCTGCCCTGCAGAAGAGCCTCGAGGAAATATTCTCTTTCCACAGGTTGGTTCTGGTATTCGGCGTGATGGCAGATAAGGACTATCCCGCCATGCTTGAGCTGCTTCTGCCGGATGCAGCCCTGATTGTCGCCACCCAACCTGAAACAGGGAGGGCTTTGGATGCCCAGGCCCTTGTCCCCCTGGTCAGAAAAGTCCGCGCAGAGTACCTGGTCGAACCCTCGACGGTAAAGGCCTATCATCTGGCAAGAAAGATGGCCAGAGCCGATGACTTAGTCTGTGTCACCGGTTCCCACTTTACTGTAGGCGAGATTCTGGAACACCTACAAGCAGATGGGGAGCCCAGAGATAAGAAGGGCTTTAGGAGGCGATAGAGTCGGGCTCTGGAGGGTCCCCCACAGAAATTGTTAGTAGTAGTGGCCGCAGGCGGAAATTCAATATTCGTGCGATGTCCACAACGCCATTTGTCGACAGAATCTTCTCACTTCCCACTTATCTCCGGGCTGGCGCTCACGCTGGTGATCTGCCCGAAGTAGACTCGATGAAAATCGCCACTGGGGTAAAACTCTGAGACGATGTCGGTGAAAAGCTCCTTGGGCAGCACATCGTTCTTGTGCACCACCCTACATTCATAGTGCACCAGGCATTCCTCGATAAGAGGGGATTTGACCGACCGGGCAGCGACCGAAGTGAGCCCTCTCTCCCTGAATTTGTCGCAGTCTCTACCAGAGACTGAGCCACAGAAGGCCACTGTCTCCGCCAGCTCCCGGGGAGGGAGATTGACGGTGAACTCCCCGCTCTGTTCGATGAGTCCGTAGGTGAACCGAGATGGCCGTACCATCACCACGAACATAGGCCTGCCCCAGATCACTCCAATAGAGCCCCAGCCAATAGTCATCACATTTGGCCTGCCCTCTTTGTCTGCTGAAACCAGCAAAAGACCGCTGTTCAGTGCGTTGAGCGTCTCTTTCATATACTCAGTATACCCTACTTCCAGCTTCTGCACCTTTTCCTCCTTTCTGCTTTAGGGGATACTAAAGGTTCCCCCTCACCTTGTCCCTGTCCCCAGGGAGAAGGAACCTTCGTTCAGAAAGCTGCAGCCTTAAGGGGCTGAGGGGAGTTTGTTCAGAAAGAATTCACCTGCTCAGGGTTGCCTTCCCGCTGGCTGTGAAGCCCTGAGTGCTGAGTTGATAGACGTAGATTCCACTGGCCAGTTTTCTGCCGGTGTCGTCAGATCCATCCCAGCTTAAACTGTGAGGCCCGGCAGCAACTTGTTCGTCAAAGAGCCTTCTGACCGGTTGGCCCAGTATATTGTAGATGGTAAAGACCACATGGTGGCCCCGCTGAGGATCGGTGCGGATCAGCGGAATTTGGTACCAGAAACAGGTGGTGGAACTGAAAGGATTAGGGAAGTTTTGCCCCAGGAGAAAGCCCTGGTGCATGTCGTTAGGATCCATCCTCAGGTATAGATTCCAACTGACGGGCCCTTGAATTTGAGAGGCAATTGCATCTGTCTCGGCAGTTCCCCACCAGTTGTTCTGAGCCGATATCTCTCGATCTGTCAGGTTCAACACCGCACAGCCATTGTCTATGAACCGATTGAATCCATCCAACTGTGGCACAAACGTCCCTTCGCACCGTATCGCGAA
>MVCY01000060.1 GCA_002049985.1 Candidatus Latescibacteria bacterium 4484_181 | reverse complement strand
GGTTTTTTTGCGGCCCAGATGATTGCCCGAAAAAGAACATCGTCCAATCCGGCACAATGCCCAAAATAGTCCGGGAGCCATAATTTGGGAGAAATAAGAAACTGTACCAACTTCGGAGAAGAGGAACAAAGCAATAAAGGCCAGCCGTCCTCGGATAATAGAAGGGACTCTCCTTTGGTTTTCGCTTTGAGAAAGTCCACAGGTTGGAGCAAAGGTTTTTCTGTCCCTGGTGGCTGTAGCTGATTTATATAATGGATTTGTCCAATTGTGATCATCGTAGAGGCGACCGGCCGGTCGTTCCTACCCAATGCCTCAATTCTCTCTATTTGCAGAGGTTCAGCCAATTCTTTCCAATCGTCAAAATGATGATCCAGCTGTAATTTTCCCTATCCGAACTGTCTGTTAATACCAATAGATCATTCATCTTTTCCTCAGTTTCAATCGCTTAGTTGTGTTGATTATCTATAATCTGTTTGAATACTGATTTGATTCGCTGTTTCACTTCATCGGGAATCTCTACTGGCCTGTGCTCATGTAGGATAGCGATTGCCATTTCACGTGCTCGTTGATACGCATCTTTAGCGCCGTTCTTTTCCCATATTTCCCGTCGGGAACGGTCGCTTAAGGTGGGAAAGAAAAACTCGTTCCGCATGTGCTGAACGGTATGTTCTTCTGCCAGGAAGTTTCCCGCCGGCCCTACTCGTTCAATCACATCTAACGCCAGGGTCTCTTCATTCACTTCGATTCCTTTTAACGCTCGTTTTACCATTCCTAAAATTTCATTGTCAATAACATATTGCTCGTAGCTGACAGTCATGGCAAATTCCAACAAGCCGGCAGCATCGTGGATGTAGTTAGCGCCTGCCAGGGCAACCATGATAGCGGTCATAGCCTTCTCATATCCGGCTTGTACATCGGGAAATTTCGAGTCTGACATCCCGGCAGTGGCATACATAGGTATTCCATAGTACTGAGCCAACTGGGCAGCGCCTGCGTTCAAGAGTCCCATTTCAACTGCTCCCGTAAGATAGGCCATTGTTCGCATATCCACAATCGAGCCCACGGATCCGTAGAGCACAGGTGTCCTCGGCCGGATAAGCTGGGCCAGGATCAACCCGCTCAAGGTCTCGACATTGAGGAGAGTTAAGTTGCCCGCCAGGGTAACCGGAGCAGTGGCACCACACAATGGTTCGGTAGGACAGACCAGAGGAATACCCTGAGAGGCAACTTCCATTAAAAGCTCTGTGTAAGTCTCGTCCATTTTAAGCGGACTCATCACACAGGTGATCATCGATATAATGGGGCGCTTCCGCAAGGCATCCGGGCCACCAGCGATTTCTTCGGCCGCTGCAATAACATCCCTCACTCCCTGGATAGTGTACACGCCGCCCATTACATGCTTGGTAGTGTTGGACAGCCCGGCATAAAATCGATTAAGGTCCACTGCTTCAGTGGGAAGCTCATGGGGATACACCGGGAGCACAAAAAAATCGATGTGCTCTAACGTTCAAAGCAGTCCCGCCTGTGCCCAGATAGACTCGTTTGTCCTCGAAGTCCACCCGGGCCCCTTTCGCCTTAAAAATTTCCAATGCCCGTTGGCTATGAACCTCAACACCGACTTTCTCAAAAATATGCATCGATCCATTGTGAATGGCTTCGATGGCATCTTGGGTCAATGGACGATATTGCCCCCCAGCAAACATACTCATAGTTAGCTCCTGATATTTTGAATAACATTGCTTCTCGTTCACAGGCACCTGCTTGGCAACGCACCTATCGAGAAGCTCCAGCTTCTCCTAACAGGTGTGGATTGCTTTAGCAGAACGAGATTCAATTCCCTATGAACAAAACGGTACTCTCCTTTATCGCATCCTCATGCTCGAGATTCTGAAGAGATAATGGGGCGGCGCATAGGAATACCATCAAAATAGGCTAAGGTTTTTTCTTTCTCGCCACCTCGATTAGTCTCCAGACAGCCCTTTGTGCCATAGAGGGAATAGTAATGAAATGCCGGACGAACGCCAGGCCTTCTTCCAGAGAATTGACCGGAGGCGCTTCACTGACCACATGCTTGCCACTATGCAAAGCCGCAATCGATTGTTCAGCGTGCACCGGCAAGGGTGTGGACACAACCACTGTGTCAATATCGGACCTCAGAAATTCCTCGTATTGAGTACATTGGTTTTTCTACAAGAACATCTTTTCCAGAGTCCAGTGTTGCCAAGGAGATCGGAGCATGGTTTTTATCGTCAGTTCTGACAACTATTAAATCAAGCTCTTTGAGTTTCAACATTTTCTCGTAATCCTGGAACCAATAGGGAATATTTTTTTCTTGAGACACCTGTTTAGCGCAACCCTCCACAACATCACAGACAGCGATGACCTGTGCTCTTCCAGTTTCCCGGAAAATATCTATAAGCCCTTCCCCACCTCTTCGGCCAGGAACCCCCATTCCCACTATTCCAACTTTCGTTTTCTTCACATCCGTCCTCCAGATTGAAAGAATTCATCTAAGATGAGGGTAGCTGCTCCTAATGGCCCTCCTTTTTCACCTAAAGGGGAGACGGCAAATTTCAACGAGCCCGTGGCAAATCGTAGTGCTTGCCTCTTAATAACTTGCTTAATCTCTTCCAAAAAGAAATCACCACCTATGCCCATTCTCTGATCGAAAATCACCATCTCGGGATTGAAAAGATTGACCGCGTTAGCAATACCTAAGCCCAAATAATGAGCCGCCTTGCTGAGAATGTTAAGACACAACTTGTCTCCGTGCTTAGCCGCCTGAAAGATCTCAACAGCGGTGATTTGTTCATCTTCTGAATTTTTAATCAGACTTTCGCTTCCAGCTTTAATACTTTCCTTAATTTTCTTTACTATCGCTGGCACAGCAGTTATTGCCTCCAAACAGCCATAACTCCCACAAGCACAGATGGTTCCATTATCACTTACGTGGGTATGTCCCAATTCTCCAGCCATCTCATTATGGCCGCGCAACAGCCTTCCCTCACTGATAATCCCACAGGCAATACCTGGTCCAAATTCGATAAAGAGGAGATCGTTGATACCTTTTCCAGCACCCAGCCGAAATTCGGCCATAACCTTAGCTTTTGGTGCGCCAATAAGTTTAACTGGAATTTTTAGCCTTTCATTCAATATTCTTCCCAAAGGAACATTTTCCCAGTTAGGAATAAGGGAAGAGAAAAGAGAAATTCCTTTCTCACTATCAACTACTCCTGGATCAGCAATTCCCAATCCTAAGAGTTTCTCACGAGGAATCCCCTCACAAAGAGAGGAAGCCGCAGAGGCAATCCTTTCCGTGATCGATTCTTCTCTTTTATCTTCACCAATTTCAGTCTTGCCTATTTTCTTGATTTGGCTATTGAGGTCGATCAAGAGGACAATGATTTTCTCAGCATCGAATTCCAGACCTAAGGCAAAGTATCTTTCTCCGTTAATTCTTAATAGGGATTGTTTCCGACCACGCAAAGATTCCTCTCTTCCCTGTTCAATGATAAGACCGTCTTGCTTAAGTCTCTTAACTACATCAGTGATTGTAGCTAAGCGAATGCCGGTCAAGCCCTTAAGTTTCGTCCGAGAGATGGGCTGATTCTCTCTTATAGTACTAAGAACAAGACTCTCTTTTTCTTCGGTTTTTTTACGAATTGTTTTCACCATATTCTTAATTTAACCAATTCTGGCCCCGTGTCAAGTTATATTTTACATTTTTGTAAGAATATCGTATCTTGGGCTATGTGGTCATTCCCCGGATGAGTCGATCACACCTAGATTCAAATCACATACTGGTCTCCTAATAGGAACTATTTTTTGCTTGACACCACTTTCGCCTTCTTTTATACTTTGTTGACGGAGCGCAGCAGTCTGATTGAGTCTACATATTCTTCTGTTCTGTTGGTGTATAACCAAATTAAGAAGGAGGACGTTAGGAAAGTTCAGGGATGAACAAAAAGACGGAGAAAGGCTATGGGTAAGCTTGCTGTTAATGGAGGAGAGAAGTTAAGAACCAGGGCTTTTCCGAGCTGGCCGATGCACGACCAGAGGGAAAAAGAGGCCTTAAACGAGGTCCTGGAGAGCGGGAAATGGTGGTATGGGGAGAAGGTGAAGCAGTTTGAAGAAGCATTCGCTGCCTACCAAGACGCGAAGTATGGAATTACAACCACTAATGGAACAGCGGCTCTGGAGATAGCTCTGATTGCTGCCGGAGTAGGGGCGGGAGACGAGGTGATTGTGCCGCCTTACACATTTGTCGCCACCGCCACTGCTGTTCTGAAAGCGAATGCTATCCCCGTTTTTGTTGATATTCAACCGGATACTTTTAACATCGATCCCCAGCGGATAAAAGAGGCCATTACTGAGAAGACCAAGGCAATTGTGCCGGTTCACTTTGCGGGACTGCCGGCAGATATGGACGAAATCACTGCCATTGCCCGTCAACACAATCTGGCTGTTATCGAAGATGCCGCCCACGCTTGGGGCAGCAGGTGGAGGGACAGGGGTGTAGGGGCTATTGGAGAATTGGGCGGATTCAGTTTCCAGATGAGTAAAAATATCACTGCTGGAGAGGGAGGAATAATTCTGACCAACTCCGAAGAGCTGGCAGATACCTGCCGTTCTTACTCCAACTGCGGAAGGGGAAAGGACAAACCCTGGTATGAACATTATCTGTTGGGGGGCAATTACCGGATGACCGAGTTCCAGGCAGCCATTTTGCTGGCACAATTGACAAGATTGGACGAACAGGTAACCCGAAGACAGGAGAATGCTCGCAAGTTAGACCAGGCCCTTTCCGACTTTCCGGGGATTGAACCCTTGAAGAACAGCCCCCAGGTCTCGAGAAGGTCGTATCATCTCTACTGCTTTCGCTATCTGCCAGAGCAGCTTCGGGGTGTGTCGAGGGATCGGTTTATCCAGGCCCTGAACGCTGAAGGTATCCCTTGTAGTGGGGGTTATCCCCATCCGTTGTACAAAAATCCCCTATTCCAGCGAAAGGGCTATGGTCCCCAATTCTGCCCCCTCTCTTGCCCCTACTACGGGAAGACAGTCGATTATGCTCAGACACACTGTCCGGTGGCAGAGAAGATTTGTGAACAAGCGGTTTGGCTCACGCATAATCTGCTTCTGGGAACCCAAGAAGACATGAATGATATCATAAGAGCCATTGAGAAGATTGTAGACAACATAGACGAACTTCAATAGAAGAGGTGACATATGACTCCAAGAACGGTCAGAAGAATTCGGGCCAAGACTCAAAGTTGGTCTCCGTTGAGCAATGGACAGATTATTGCTCAACCAATGATCCGCCCCATTGTATCCCAGGGTGGATATCATCAAAAAGGGACAAAGCAGGCAGTGATCTGGACTAACGATAAGAAGTTCTCCGGTTCCTTTGAACTCTTAGATGTAGAATTGTGTCAACCAGTTTACCAGAGTCAACTGAGAGATGCTGGCTGGCATCTCTGGGGTGGAAACAATCTGATAGCCGATTTTAGCCAATTCAATCAGCCTGGGCGTTACCGGCTCAGGCTTAATCTTAAACAGAGCAATGAGGTAGTAGAATCGGTCACTTTCCCCATTCGCTCATCATTGTATCTGGATTTGGCTAAAAAGGCCGCGAGGTGGTATTATTACCAGCGCTGTGGAGTGGAGGTCCCGGGATGGCATCCGCCATGTCACACCGATGATGCAATGTTGAATGGCAGTGAGTTCGATACGACCGGCGGTTGGCACGACGGAGGAGACTACAACAAATGGTCGCACTACTCGCACTACGGGCTATTCTCTCTAATTTCCCTCTACGAGGAGAATCGTGGTATCTGGGAAACCGAAGACGGCCATTTGCCGCAGCCATTAGAAGAAGCTGTCTGGGAGGCCGAGTATGTCTGCAAGGTGCAACGGGAGGACGGCACGCTATTGTCAGTTGTTGGTCGGGGTGAGGATCCCTGGTTTTGGGAAGGACCACCGGAGAAAGAGCCTAGAAGAGAGTTGTCATCTAAATACGGGGGCGAAAGTTATTCCTCCACTACATTGGTGGGAGCCGCTATGGCCCGGTTGGCCAGAGTATTAAGATCGATAGATTACGATTCACAAACCATCTCCAAGTATCTACAGGTGGCAGAAAGGGCCTATCGGCGCACTCAGAGGATGGATTTCTCTCAATGCGATGCTCCCACTCAACGTGAACATCTGGATACGCAAGCGGGATTGTTGCTCCTCGACATAGAAATGTTCAGAGTGACCGGGGAGCAGAGGTATCGAACCGATGCTGAGCAGAGAGTGGAGAAAATTCTCG
>MVCY01000059.1 GCA_002049985.1 Candidatus Latescibacteria bacterium 4484_181 | reverse complement strand
CGGCCTTGATGTCTTTCATCCCCGCTACCTGTTGTTTCCCAGACGAATACTCTTCTGCACCGCCTGGTTTTTTTATCTGCTTGCTCTGCTGCAGGTAGGCAGAAAACTTGAATTTGACCTCGTGCATGCCCATGTCGCCTATCCTGACGGTCTGGCTGCCGTTTTGTTCTCTAAAATAACAAGAAGACCTGTAATCATCACCACTTGTTCTCTAAAATAACAAGAAGACCTGTAATCATCACCACCCATGGAGGGGATGTAAAGACTTACCCCAGAGAGAGAAAAATCTGGAAATTGTTAACCGTGTTGGCGCTTTTGAAGGCAGATAAGATTGTAGCTGTAAGTAACGATCTTAAAAAGGCCATCAGAGAGTTAGGGGTGGATGTCGAGAAAGTAGAGGTGATTCCCAATGGAGTTGATATAACTCTATTTCATCCTATTGCTAACTGGTTGCTACAAGAGGGGATTTGGAGTTGACTGTAGTGGGGGCAAATAGAGCAGAGAGGGGAGAGGCGGAGGTTTTGACCTTAACAAGACAGTTGGGGCTGGAAGAGAAGATCCGCTTTATCGATGCAGTTCCCCTTTACGAAGTTCCCTTATGGATTGCGACAGCGGATGTTCTTGTCCTACCCAGCTTCTCTGAGGGATTTGGCCTCTCCCTGGTAGAGGCCTTAGCCTGTGGCAGACCGGTTGTCTCTACCACCTGCGGCGGCCCTGAGGATATCGTTACCGAAAAGGTGGGCATCTTAGTCCCCCCCGGCGATGCCAAAGCCCTGGCTCGTGCAATTGCCTACGTACTGGACCATCCCGAAAAATACAATCCCATGAAAATATCCTCCTACGCCCATCAGAGATTCAGCTTAGAGAAAATCTCCTCCCAGATTTTCGACCTTTACCTCTCTCTTGGTAAAGTGGCATGTTGAAAAAATGTCAGTCGAATTGAAAGAGCTAATTCAATCAACCCCGGAAGAATGGAATGGCCTGCTAAGCGACTTTGACGACGCTACCGTCTTCCACACCGTGGAGTGGATGAGAATATTGGCCGATCTGTTTCACCTCCGGCCCAGATTCTTCACCATAATTTGGGGAGGCAAGATAGTCGGGGTTTTCCCTATTTTCTCAATGCGCAAGGCCTTTTTCAACGTAATGGCCTCTCCCCTTCTGGGATGGGCCACTCCCCACTTGGGCCCTTTAGCACCTGAGGAAGCACTGCTCGGCTCTTTGATCTCCCTGGAAAGGATCTTTGCTAAAGAAAAGGTTGACTATTTTGAAGTCAGTTTCACCAAAGAAATCCAAGAGAAGGCTCTACGAAACAACGGATTTAAGACAGAGAGGAAATGGACTTACCTGCTGGAGATCGAGCCTGACCCCGATAAGATGTGGGGCAAGCTTAAGAGTAAATGTAGAAATATGGTGAGGAAAGCAGAAAAGAATAATGTCACCGTAACGGTTGCTCAAGACAGCAGTTGGATAGATGACTATTATGAGATGGCCAAAGATGTTTATGATAAGTCCAGGCGACTTCCTCCTATAACCAAACAGTTCTTACAAAAAGTATGGGCGGTGTTTCATCCACAGCGCAAGGTCCGAGTGTTGTTAGCCCAATACAATGGCAAGGTGATAGCCGGAGCAGTCTTCCTGATTTACAATCAGACAGTATACTACTGGGACGGAGTCTCTTATCGTCGGTACAATCGGTATGCACCGAATAATCTGCTGCAGTGGGAGCTGATAAAGTGGGCCTCTGAGAACGGGCTGGTAAGGTATAATATGATAGGGGCCAACATACCCAGCATTGCGAAGTTCAAGGCCAGTTTTGGCCCGAAGATGGTCGCCTACACCTACGCCTACCGGAACTGTACCCCTCGGGCAGCTATCGGAAGGTCCATTTATCTTCGTACGATGCCGACAATTCGCCGCATTGAGAAATACTGGAAGAGCTGATGCGAATATGTATGCTCACCACCAGACACAGCCCCCTGGATGACAGGATATTTTATAAAGAAGCTGTTTCACTCAAGAGAGTCTCTTCCGAGATTAAGATAATCGCCCCTTACTGTAGAAGCAGACAGATTGTGAACGGGATAGAGATTTGGGGCTTACCACCGGAGGCGAAAAGCCAGTGCTTCCTCTGGAGCAACCTCTATCAGAAGGCCCTGAGGGCAAAGGCAGATGTCTACCATTGTCATGAGCCCGATTCCCTGTTGGTGGGTATTCTGGTAAAGAATCGGCAAAAGGCAAAGCTCATATACGATTGCCACGAATATCATCCAGAGATATTTGCCCGGAGATTTCCTGAGAAACTTCAGCCTTTCGTTGGGGTTGTAGCATACTGGGCGGAAAGGTTGCTCTGTAAAAAGGCAGACTATGTTATCACCGTTTGCCAGGAGCTGGCAGAGAAATTCCGAAGGTGGGGAAATAGAGTGCAATTGGTTGAAAACTACGCAATAAGATGGCCGGATAAAGGGTTTTCTCTTTCTATCAGCCGGACTGATTTGGGCATAAGACCGGAGGAGTCAGTGGGAGTTTTTGTCGGGGGGATGTACCGGGAAAGAGGCATTTACCAGATGATGGATGCCATTCGTATTCTTAGGGGCTGGGGGAGGAAGGTGAAATTGCTTCTTGTCGGCCCAGGGGTGAAGGGATTTTTGGAGAGTGCGAAAGCATACGCGCAAGCCAAAGGTATTGCGCAAGGCGTAGTGTTTACCGGGAAGGTTGCTTTCACCGAAATTCCCTCTTATCTGGCAATGGCAGACTTTGGCCTGGTTATGGATTATCCAGAGAGGCGAAAATTGAACACGGTGGCAGTCAAGGTATTTGAATACATGCAGGCGGGACTTCCCATCGTGGCCAGCGATCTGCCGGCCAACCGAAGGATAATTCAGACAGAACAGTGTGGCGTTCTGACCGATCCCTTGAGACCAGAGAAAATAGCAGAGGCAGTTGCCTTGGTGCTCAAAAAACCAGACCTCGGCCCCAAAATGGGCCGAAGAGGCCGGGAGGCTTTCTTAAGGAAATATAACTGGGACCAGGCCGAAAAGAGACTGTTAGCCGTGTACCGTGACCTGTAAGGTGTGGGGTATGGCCTTTTCCACGGGCGGCCAGCACGGCAAGAACCTTCCGGTGCTGCCTGGGGGAGGTTTGTAGGCCCTTTATGGGCCGTAACCAGAAAAATTAGCAACAGACAGTTCATTAAGACAAAATTTGTTCGTTTCTTATGTCCCTAATATAATGATTTTTGTGAAAATTCAGTGTCTGAGTTGGATTCAAGCGGTATGATATGGTCGCCATCCACCTTCAAGACTCAGTTCAGGATCAGGGCGAATATCTCTTTGGGCTGCTTTTTTCGATATTGGGACTTCCCTGTAGATTCGTGGCTCACCGCCGACAACAACAGGGACAGAGAGTTCTTATCAACTATGGAAAACCCTTATCTGCCAGGGAAAGCGAGGAATATCTCACTCCTGAAGGGTGGTTAATAGATATCCCCAGTTATCCATACCTTCGGGGTGTAAGACAGCGAGCAGGAAAGGAGATTCCAGAGGTCTCCTCTACTGTTTCCTATAAAGAGGAAAATATCCCATTCTACTATCCTTACCAGAGATTTTCTCCCTCAGAGGGAAGGGTTCTCCTTTACTACGAAGATGGCTCTGGTGCCGTAGTTGAGAAGGGGAGAACAATCCAGTTCGGTTTTGACATAGTAGCTTCGGCCGGATATCTGCTCAATTGCACAGAAGAGAAACTGGTCGAACGGAGAGATAAAATAGGAAGATTCAAGGCCCAGTTCAGCCCCAGATGGGAAATGGGATTGCTTTCCCAAGCTACAATTGACAGGTATGTTAATATACTAAGAGAGATAATCGCCTGCTGCTGCAGGAGGCAGGGTATCCCTTTGGTCTACAAATGGTACTGGCCCTGTGGCAAGAACTTCGCTGTGTACCTGAGCCACGATGTGGATAGGGTGTACAAGAGGGAGTTCTACACGATAGCAGCAAAGACCTTCTGGATGATGAAGAAGCTTTTCAGCGGGAGACTCCGGGCGGCAGTCTCTGATGCCCTGCGCTTGGCAAAGGCAGTTTTAAGCAGACAGAATGATTATTGGAACTTTGAGAAATGGATGGATCTGGAAG
The DNA here is from genome assembly GCA_002049985.1 of Candidatus Latescibacteria bacterium 4484_181. GTDB lineage: Bacteria > Latescibacterota > MVCY01 > MVCY01 > MVCY01 > MVCY01. Next base: position 1,510 of record MVCY01000059.1, on the reverse strand, counting down.
ACCGCTACGGGGCCAAGTCGACTTTCTTTTTCTTAAAAGGAAGAAAAGTTGGAAGATATGGCCGTCGGTATAACTTGAGGAAACTGGCTCAGGTGATAAAAACCCTATCGCAAAATGGCTGGGAGGTGGGACTACACGGAAGTTATTACTCCTATAACCGTATGGACAGATTAAGGAAAGAGCGAGAAGAGCTGGAGGATATATTGGGGAGAAGAGTACGGGGGCACCGGCAGCACTATCTGCGATTTGATCCTGAAATTTCATATTCCTGCTGTCAGGGGGCAGGGTTGGAATACGACACCACGCTGGGATACAGCGACCGGGCCGGCTATCGTGCTGGCACCGGCTTCCCTTTCCGCCCCTTTGACGGGCAAAGGGGGAGACCCCTGGACCTTTTTGAGATCCCACTGGTGGTGATGGATGGGGCTCTTGACCGCAGTGGATTGGGCTGGAAGGATGGGGAAGCTGCCAATTATGTGATAAAGATGGTGGAACAAACAGCCGCCAGCCATTCTCTCATCTCTCTGCTCTGGCACCAGAGCAGTCTGGACAGAGACGATTTCCCCGGATGGGGCCAGACATACGAGCATATCTTGAAATATGTTAAAAGCCACAACGGCTGGGCAAGCAGCGGAGAGGAGATACTCAAATGGTGGCGGGCACGAGAACAGTGCCAATATGAATTCAACTTTTCTCAGCAGCTCAATACCATCGTCATCGCACTGAAGACTCCGTACCCCAAAGAGTTGTGTTTTAAAATACTATTCCCTGACGGCCAGCAGCGCCTTCTCCGGTGCCAAGAGGGAGAGCAGAGGGTGAGGAATACAACGGTGGTCGTCTCGAGGTGTGAATAGGATGAAGATCCTCAATTTTGTGGGTGCCAGGCCAAATTTTGTAAAGGTCTTGCCTATTTTGCAGGCGATTGCCGCCTATAATTCCGAACACGGGGAGACAGATGGCAAGATCACGGAGGTTCTGGTTCACACTGGACAGCACTACGATTACCAGATGTCCAAGGTCTTTTTTGACCAATTGGGACTTAAGTGCCCTGACCACAACTTGGGGTGGGCTCAGGCCGCCAAGGGTGGCAGACAGCAGAGATTTTGGCCAGAGCAGAGAGGGTTTTTTTGGAGGAGAAGCCAGATGTGGTAATAGTTTACGGGGATACAAATTCTACTTTGGCCGGTGCCCTGGCAGCCGCCAAGCTACCTGTGCCGGTGGCCCACATCGAGGCAGGTCTGAGGAGCTACAACCGCAAGATGTCCGAAGAGATAAACAGGATACTGACCGATCGGCTCTCTACCTACCTTTTTTGCCCTACCTCCAGGGCAGTGGAGAATTTGGCCAAAGAGGGAATGACCACTGGAGTTCACCTGGTCGGCGATGTGATGTATGATGCCCTTCTCCACACTGTGAAGATTGCAGAGGCAAAATCCCGAATTTTAGCCAATCTTAAGCTCGAGCCAAATGGTTACCTGTTGGCCACTGTCCATCGGGCCGAGAACACCGA
>MVCY01000058.1 GCA_002049985.1 Candidatus Latescibacteria bacterium 4484_181 | reverse complement strand
TCTAAGGCAATGTGCACTCCCCTGTCTTCCGCATATTGTGCTAACTGACAGACATGACCGAAGTCATTGGTGTTTTCATCCAGGCCCAAGCTGCTCTGGTGTACTACCACCACCTTCCCGCCCAGATAGGCGCACATGTCTATCTCCTGCCGGGCTGCCCTGGGGTCGTAGTGGTCTAATCTGGTGTGTAAACTCACCGCTGGAGCCTGATCCAACAGCTCTTTCAAGCGCTTCCAGGCAGGTCTTTCCACGATGTTCGGTTCCGGGCTCCATCCCAACCATATTTCCACTCCAAAGCCATCGGCAACGATTTCACCGATGGCCTCGTCAATATTGGCGTTATCTCCTCTTTCGCACAGGTAGTTCCAGGTACTCACATTCAGTTCCATGATTCTTTCTCCAAGGTGATCAGCCTGACGGTCTCTTCCAGCCTTGATTCTCCAGCAGCTGTTCTCTGGGTACATTTCGCCAGGGTTTAGCCGGAACGCCCAGGACGATCTTCTGGGGTGACGCATCTCTGGTGACGACCGAACCGGCAGCTACCAGGGCATCTTCACCGATCACCTTGCCCGGCAACACCACAGCGCCCACCCCCACGCGTCCACCCCTCTTCACAGTGACCCCCTTGAAGTGCTTGAACCTCTCTTCAGTTCTCCCCACAAAGTTGTCATTGGACGTGAGCACACCGGGGGCTATGAACACCCAGTCTTCTAACCGAGAGTAAGCAGTGATATAGCTTCCCGTCTCCAGTTTACAGCAACTCCCTATCTGGCAGTAATTTTCGATAGTTACTCCCCGGCCTATGATGGTGAAATCGCCCACAGCGGTATTCTCTCTCACCGAGGCCATATCGGCAACCAGCACGCCCTTGCCTATCTGGCAGGCGGTGTAGATGATGACGGAGGTTCCCAGGATACAGTTGTCACCGATCTGGGTCGGAGGAAGCCGGTCTTGCTTCTTCATAATGCTCCTTGCCGCCCTCATAGGCTGTTTTCCTATGACTGTGTGGTCGTCTATTCTCACCCGGTCGCCAATCGTCACCCCAGGGTGGATAACCACACAATGGCCTATTCTACACCCTTCTCCGATCCGGACGTCGTCGGAGATGATCGTCTGCTCACCGATGGTGGTGAGTTTACCAATCACTGCCTTCTCACTTATAAGCCTTGCCATCGAGTCCTCCCCTGCTTAGTGGGGCCATCTTGCCTGAGGCCAGCAGCCCGGTGGTTTGTAGGTTTGAGATCATAAGCGCTGAGTGTCGTCTGAAATATACCCCCGTGCGCAATATTTGTCAATACAAAAGGGGAGTCCCATAAAGAATCTCTTTTCTGCCTGTTGGTCATCTGGTTTTCGACGACGTGTGCCTGCGGGGTGGGTTTGCAGCACTCTCCCCAAAAGCAGTCTATTGGCCGGTATCTTTCTCTTTGAAAAAATTTCGGAGAATTTTGTAATTTTCTTCTTGACAAAAGGGCAGAAGCAATATATTATGTTAGCCCTGGCCAACAAAGAGAGGAAAGCCTATATTCAAGAAGGAAACGAAGGTATGAATGATTTAACACCAAGCCTTGAAGACTACTTAGAGGCAATCTTGGTCACCAGCCTTAGGAGAAAGGTTGTAAGGGTAAAGGATATTGTGAGGCTTCTGAATGTGAAGACTGCCTCGGTGGTTGGCGCAATGAAAACTCTGGCCCAAAAAGGGTTGGTAGCACACGAAAGATACGGTTATATCGAGCTCACCCATCAGGGGGTTGCGGTAGCCTCGGAGATATACGACCGGCATAAGACCCTCTACAGATTCCTTCGCGAAGTGCTGGATGTTGACGCCGAGACAGCAGCCAAAGACGCCTGTCGAATTGAGCACCACATCGGTAAAAAAACGACAGAGCGGATGGTGAAGTTCATAAAATTTATCGAGACCTGCCCGGAAGGAGGCCCCCTGTGGCTCTCCAGCTTCCATCACTATGCCAAAACGGGTTCAAGGCCCGAACACTGCGCCAAGCGAGAAGAAGCTACAGGGCAGAAGGTAATTCCCAGATCATCACCATTAAGCAGTCTGAAAGTGGGTAGTAAGGGTAGGGTGGTTCAAATAACCGGTGATCAAGGGATAAAAAGGAGACTGTTGGATATGGGTATAGTTCCCGGCACAGAGGTCAAAGTGGAAAAGGCAGCTCCCCTGGGCGATCCAATAGATGTGGTGCTGAAAGGATACCATCTATCTTTGAGGCGGCAAGAGGCGTCTGCAGTCACAGTAGAGGTGATTGAATAGATGAGACCACTCAGCATGGTAAGACCCGGGGAAAGAGTCGAAATAGCAGAGATAAGAGCAGGGAGAGGACTCTCCGCAAGGTTGGCTGATATGGGATTTTATCCGGGTGTGGCGATTGAAGTGGTTTCCAACTTCGGCAGAGGACCGTTGATTATTGCGAAGTCGGGGATCCGTCTGGGACTTGGATTTGGTATAGCTCACCAGATATGGGTAAGAACAATTCAGGACAAGGCTGGTTTATAGCACATGATGTTGACAATTTCGCACTTAGGCTCCCCTATCAGGAATGAACAGAGGAAAATGGGAAACAGCAGATTTCCAGATTGGCCAGAAAGGTTGACTTAGAATGAAGCGAGAGATCAAAGTGGCTCTGGCCGGAAACCCCAACTCTGGCAAGACTACTGTATTCAATAACCTCACTGGTTCCCACCAGCATGTGGGAAACTGGCCCGGGGTCACTGTCGAAAAAAAGGAAGGAAAGTTCACCTACCAGGGCACAGAAGTGACCGTGATAGACCTGCCCGGCACCTATAGTCTCTCGGCCTACTCTTTGGATGAAAGGATAGCCAGAGATTTCCTCCTCCACGAAACTCCTGACGTAGTAGTGGTGATTATTGATGCCTCCAACTTGGAGAGGAATCTCTATCTACTGTGTCACTTGCTGGAGTTGGGTACTAACGTCGTCCTAGATTTGAATATGATGGATGTGGTGGAAAATCAGGGGATAAAGATCGATACCTCAAAACTCTCCCGGATCCTGAATGTGCCGGTGATAGAGACGGTGGCCAACAAGAATGAGGGAATGGAGGGGCTAAAAGTCGCAATAGTAACTGCAGCAGAGAATAAGAGGTCTCCGACGTTCAAGATAGACTACGGGAAGGTCATAGAAGAAGGGATAACAGAACTCTCAGAATTGTTGAAAGATAAAGCTCTGCCAAGGGGTTATACATTGCGCTGGGTTGCTGTGAAACTCTTAGAGGCAGATCCCGAGATACTGGAGAATGTTGAATCCCTGCCTCAGGCACAGCAAATACAGAAGGCGGCCTTAGAATGCAGCGCTCGGTTAGAAAGGCGCCTGGGTTATGACCTGGAGACGGCTCTCGTGGAGAGAAGATATGGACTGTTGGAGGGCTTGGTGCGAGAGTGCACGGAGAGACACCTCGGGGTGGAGCGAAGGCACGAGATCTCCGACCAGATCGATAGGGTGGTGACCAACAAACTGTTGGGAATACCCATCTTTTTGGGACTTATGTGGCTTTCCTTCCAACTGGTATTCACTGTGGGTTCCCCACTTGCCGGACTTATTGACTCGTTTTTCGGATGGCTTGGCGATACAACCTCTGGAGCGTTAGAGGCCATTGGCTCTCCTGGGTGGTTCTCTTCCCTGTTGGCAGAGGGGGTCATCAGCGGGGTGGGGTCAGTCCTGGTCTTCTTGCCCAATATTCTCCTACTTTTCCTGATCATAGCCATTTTGGAAGACTCCGGTTATATGGCCAGGGCGGCCTTTGTTATGGACAGGATTATGCACGCCTTAGGATTGCACGGGAAATCCTTCATCCCGATGATATTGGGTTTCGGCTGTAATATACCCGGCATTATGGCCACTCGAACGCTGAAGTCGGAGAAAGACAGAATCCTCACCATCCTGGTGAATCCCCTGATGTCGTGTTCTGCCAGGCTCCCCATATACGTTCTCTTTGCCGGGACCTTCTTCCCTGAAAGACAGGGCCTGGTGGTCTTCTCCCTCTACCTTATGGGCATAGTGCTGGCCATTTTGGTGGCCAGGCTGTTTAAGTCTATCTTCTTTAAGCACGAGGTGGCCCCGCTCATAATGGAGCTTCCGCCATACAGGCTTCCTCAGGCAAGGGGTGTGCTGATCCATATGTGGGAACGAGGCAGCCTGTTTCTGAAAAAGGCCGGGACGATAATCGCTGGCGGCGTCGTTCTGATATGGCTCTTGGCCTATTTCCCTCTGCATGCGGAATATGCCTCTGCCCAAAGTCTGATTGGTAAACTTGGCTCATTTGTCGCCCCTCTGCTGAAACCAGCAGGTTTTGGTTTCCCGCAGGCAGCCGTGGCCCTGATCTTTGGGATTCTGGCTAAGGAGGTAGTGGTTGGAACGCTTGGAACACTCTACAGCGCTGAGGGAGTGGCACTTAAGGCTGCATTGCTTCAGCATTTCACCCCACTGTCTGCTTACGCATTTATGGTGATGTCGCTCATTTACATCCCCTGTCTTGCTGCCATCGCCACCATAAAACGGGAGACCAACTGGAAATGGACAGGGCTGGCCGTCGGGTACAGCTTGATCCTGGGATGGGTGGTAGCAGTGTTGATCTATCAGATAGGGAGACTGCTGTGAAAATTTTTTGTCCATGAATATAGGCTATCCTATAAAAGCTAGGCTTGCCCACAATCTGAGGCTAAACAGCGCTTCTTCAGCGAATAAGGAAAAGAGAAAGAAGGAACCCAAAAGACAGACGTATGCCTGCAAGACAATTAGAGTCTAACATCTGTCACATGATTGAGGATTAATTCCTTCAGTGGGCTTTTGAGAAAACCGTTAACAGTGCTTAAACAACGAAAGGAGAATCATGAACTGCTCATTTCACAGGACAATCCGGGCATCCGTTCTGCTAGTGTTCTTCGGCTCGCTCTACTGCTGTACTGCACAGGTCGAAGGGAAAATAGCAGGGGCTGCAACTGGAATTATGCAATACACAATAGATGCCCACAGTTACGAGGAATGGACATATTTCAGCTTCTCCTCGGGCAGCGTCGTCGAGGTGTCGGATCCCGCAAACTCCCTTGACTGGGACCTTGGTTTCCAGCGGCTCAAGATCAGGGCAAACTGCGGCACCAGCGG
>MVCY01000057.1 GCA_002049985.1 Candidatus Latescibacteria bacterium 4484_181 | reverse complement strand
CGCCCCTCGGTGCTTTCTCCTTCTTGTCTCAACCCTCTGGTTGTCTTCTTTCCTAATTCCTGGGCGACCACGAGGGGTTACCTCCTCGTGACGGCTTCTGGAATGTCTGTTCTCTACACCTTAGGTTCTACAACCTGCGCTTCACTTGCTTCTTCTCTGTTATTTTCACTTCTATCTTGCTTATTTCTAAGGCCTTACTGCTGCTTGCTGCTCGCTGCTCACTGCCTACTCTCTGTGCTATGTGTTTTCTCTCCACTCTGCCTCTTTCCCTATCGCCTCCGGCTTCTTAGGCTGAAGAAGACTGTCGCGTCTTGAATCGTGTACTTATAGCCCTGTTCAGTAAGGAACAGTTGTCTGTTTGCGGCGAACTCCTGTTCTGTAGTATTTCGAGTAACCAGGGAGTAGAAGCGAGCTGTACTTCCATCTGTCTTGGGACGGAGTATCCTGCCCAACCTTTGAGCCTCCTCTTGTCTGGAGCCGAACGTGCCGGAGACCTGGATGGCTACATTAGCATCCGGCAGGTCGACGGCGAAGTTGGCCACTTTGGACACCACTAACAGTTTAATCTCGCCTCGTTTGAACATGTTGTAAAGCTTGATCCTTTCCCAACTCCCCACTTTGCCAGTGATGATCGGCGCGTTCAGTTTTCGGGCAAGGTTTTCCAGTTGGGCGATGTATTGTCCAATCACCAGGATCTGGGCACCTCTGTGCTGGTGCACCAGCCTTATCACCAATTCGTCCTTGGCGGGGTTTTCCGATGCGACCCGGAACTTTTTCCGCAGGTTTGTCGCTGCATACCGGAGCCTCAATTGTGGAGGAAGCTCCACTCTTATTTCCCAGCACTCGGCAGGCGCGATCCAGCCCTGCTTTTCCAGTATTTTCCAGGGCACATCATATTTCTTGGGTCCGATGAGGCTGAACACATCTGTCTCCCTTCCGTCTTCGCGCACCAGGGTGGCGGTCAGCCCCAGCCGTCTTCTGGCTTGAATCTCGGCAGTAATACGAAAAACCGGCGCTGGCAGCAGATGGACCTCATCGTAAATCACCAACCCCCAGTTCTGCCGGTTAAACAGCTCAAAATGGGGAAAATCTTCCTCTCTGCTCCTTCGGTAGGTGAGGATGTTATAAGTGGCAATGGTGACAGGACGTACCTCCTTCTTCTCTCCGGAGTATTCGCCTATTTGGTCGGCAGAAAGAGTGGTTTTATCCAACAGTTCTTCCTCCCATTGTCGGAGGGCAGTGATATTGGTCACCAAGACGAGGGTTTGGGTCTGGAGCTTCTCTATTGCAGCCATTCCTACAATCGTTTTACCAGCCCCACAGGGAAGCACGATTACCCCTGAACCCCCAGTTGCACCTCCGCTGGCGTGGAAAACCTCAACTGCTTGCTGCTGATATGGTCGCAACTGGAACTTCCGTCCACTTCGCGTTTTCTCACGTATCAGTAAGGTGAGAGGAGCGCCCTCGACGTAGCCCGCCAAATCCTCCACCGGCAGACCAAATTTGATGAGCTCTTGTTTCAGGTAGCCTCTGCAGCGGGGTTCCACCAGAATGGCCTTCCCGTCGACAAGTTCTTTCAGATACGGTCGCACCTCTCTGTTGTGCCAGATCTCTTTGATGATGTGGGCGTCCGTCGAGCTCAGGACCAGCTTTTCTCCTGATCGACAAAGTTGTAACTTCCCGTAGCGAGAGATATACTCCATCACCTCAGCCTCAATATTCTGAGGGATCTCGTACTTACTGAAACGGCCCAGGGTATCCAACACCTCAGAGGCGCTCAGCCCAGAGGCAGCCGCATTCCACAGCGAAAGCGGAGTTATACGGTAGGTGTGCATGTGTTCGGGACTTTTCTCCAGTTCAGCAAATCTTGCTAACCGGTCCCTGGCATCCTCGTAACGAGGATTGTCTACCTCTAACAGAATAGTCCGGTCACTCTGGACAACCATCGGATTCTCAGGTTTGTAAGGCATCTAACCTCTCACTTCGTCTATGCGTTTTGTAAGGCAAGATCTCAAAATCTGTTCAAGTTTTGCCTTGAAGAGAAAATCTGCTATGAATCCCGAAATCCGAAGCTTGCAATCGAGACAATATCAAAATTAAGATGTTCAAAATTCAGAACATCCTAAAGTTTGAGTCACTCTGTGCAGAAGCCTCCTGGTTTTGAGCGTTAGGATTTCTCTTCATTCGAATTCATTTCTAATTTCGAGCTTCGAGTTCGGGTTCTTTTCGCCGGTCTTGTGCCTTGTCGGTCTGAGGTGGGAGACTTCGCTAGTTAGGTTGGGCTTTTCGGAGAACTTTTCTGCGGAGATAAGCCATACCCTTACCTGGGGGCGTCTATTTGTGCACTTGGATTTTGAACTGCATCAGGTCTTTGGCGACGGTGGTGTGGGGGAAGATGGTCATTGCCTCCTTCTGCAGAAGTGCGTCCTGATTGCGGTAACGGGGACTTATGTGAGTGAGCAGAAGTCTTTCAACTTTGGCATTCTGGGCCACCTCTGCCGCCTCAACAGCGGTGGAGTGTCCTTTCAGACGGGCTTCCTCCCGTAGTTGGTCTGAGAACATCCCGTCGTGGATCAGCAGATCTGCACCGGTGGAGATTTCTTTCACCTGTTGGCAGGGACGGGTATCAACTGCGTAGACGACCTTCCTTCCCCTTCTGGGTTTTCCCAGTACCTCTGTTGCCCGGATTACTCTGCCGTTGCTGAGGGTGACATCCGTCCCGGTCTGAAGCCTGCCGTACAAAGGCCCCTCAGGCACACCAAGCTGTCGGGCCCGTTCCAGGAGAAACCTCCCGGGACGCTCCTTTTCCTCAAAGACATAGGCTAATGTGAACACGGTGTGATCAAGAGGCACTGCATCGATCCAGTAGTCAGGACCACTGTAAACCCGCCCTCCGCTTGATTCTTTGACTATGAGCTCATATCCAGGACTGAATTGAAGACATCTACAGGTCAAGCGGATGTAGTCTGATACCCCGGGCGGTCCAAACAACGAGAGAGGAGCCTTTCGCGACAGATGGGCCAGGGTCATAAGCAGCCCTGGAAGTCCCAGAATGTGGTCTCCGTGCAGATGGGATATGAAGACGGCCCTTAATTTTCCTGGACTCAAATCTGCTTTTAGGAACTGCAGCTGAGTGCCTTCTCCGCAGTCAAAGAGGAATATCTCTGCCTCTCTCTGCAAGGCGGTTGCAGGTAGACTTCGGGCCGGGGTAGGGATGGCCCCCCCTGTTCCTAAGGTTACTATTTTCACTGCTGACCGAGTCTCCGGCGCTAAGCCGACTAGTTTTGACTCTTGTTGACTTGTGACTGGCAAATGGGGAGTTGAGCCCACTAATATCTCGTCAATATTTCTGATGGTGCGATTTGAATTCCTGCTGCACTCTACTCATCACAGCGGCATTGCTCAACAGGTCTACAGCAGTCATCGCCAAAGCCTTAGCAGCGGTTATCAACGCTCTATCCGCCCTGTCAGAAATGGCAGCCTCAGCGAATTGTGGTGAATGTGCCACTACCTCTTTGGGACAGATAGCAATATATGGGTGAATAGCTGGTACTGCCTGGCTCACATTCCCCATATCGGTGGACCCCATCGTTCCGGTCTGTGGTGGTTCGTCTAATTTCTCACCAAGGTGGCGAAGATTGGCGGCGAATAGTTCGGCCAGGGCACGGTTGGGTCTCATAGCCTGGTAAAGACTGTTACTCAGTACGAATTCTACGGTGGCTCCTGTGGCCAGAGCTGCCGCTCGAGCACAGTTTTCCACTTTCTGTAACAATTGATCAAGGTATTCGTCGTCAGCGGTCCTCACCTGGAAGCGGGCGGCAGCGAAGTCGGGCACAATATTGGTTCTTGTTCCCCCGTGCGTGATAATACCGTGGATGCGGACATCACTCGGCAGGTGCTGTCGAAGGGCGTTGATGTTATTAAAGGTCTCGATGACTCCGTCTAAGGCATTGATGCCATTCTCTGGATAAGCAGCAGCGTGAGCAGCCTTGCCGTAAAATTTCACCTCCACCAGTTGGGAAGCCAGGGAACCCCGTGCCACCAAGGTGCGATTGGAAGGGTGAACCATCATTGCAGCGTCCACCCCGCTGAATATCCCTTTCTCTACCAGGATCTTCTTCCCGCAACCGCTCTCTTCAGCGGGGGTGCCTATAACCTGAATAGTGCCCTTAAGGTGACTTATCACCTCGGTCAAACCGATTGCTGCCCCTACCGAGGCAGTGGCTATTATGTTATGTTGCTACCTGCTGCTTAAGTCTGTCTTTTTCCACTTTCAGCTCCTCAGAATTTTCTGGCCTTCCCCTGATGAGGATGGGAGACTCAATATCTCTGGGTCAGTGTCAGTGACAGCTATGGTATGTTCAAAATGTGCAGACAGCTTACCGTCAGCAGTAACGACTGTCCATCCATCTGGCAGAATTCTCACTTGCCATCCCCCCTCATTGACCATAGGTTCCAACGCCAGCACCATTCCCTCTTTGAGTCGCGGGCCGTGACCTGGACGTCCGAAATTAGGTATCTGGGGTTCTTCGTGCAAATTCTTACCGATTCCGTGTCCCACAAAATCTCTCACTACAGAGAAGCCATTGGACTCTACGAGGGATTGAATGGCATAGGATATGTCGTAAAGTCGATTGCCGACCCGGGCCATTTTTATCCCTTCATACAGGGCCATTTCTGTTACCCGAAGCAGCCTTTCGGCCTCTTTGCTCACCTCTCCCACCGGCACTGTGATGGTGGCATCACCATAGTAACCACCAAGCTTCACCCCTAAGTCCAAGCTCACTATGTCCCCCGGTTTGAGCTGGCGAGGCCCTGGGACTCCGTGAATCACCTCTTCGTTGACCGAGGTGCAAAGAGCTGCCGGATAACCCATGTATCCCTTAAAGGCAGGGACAGCGCCTTTCTTCAATATCAGGTCCTCTGCTATTTGGTCCAGCTCTTTGGTAGTTATCCCCGGCTGTATCAGATTTCTCAAGGTTGCAAGGAAATCATATTGCGGTGTCACACCTAAGAACTTCAAAATAAACACATTGATTGGGCTCCGCGGTAAAGCTAGGAAAAGTCATTATACAACAAACATCAAGTTTTGTCAAGGGAAACTTTAATCCGCCCCCAGAAGGACACAAAGCCGCTTCTTGCTGCAAAGATACTGAGACCACAACAGAATGTGTTTCTCGAATAGTCAGCAAGTTAGTATATTTCCCTTTTCATTTCTGGTGTGCCAGCTGGAACTATTCTCCATTCGCGGTGGGAATACTACCAGCGGTCGGGCGATAGGTGGCATGAGCCGCGAGGTTTATGTCCCAATGTGTGATCGCCTGAGAGTGAGGTTCTCCCGGGCTGCCTGACTGGCAATCCGTGTAGGGATTTTCGAAAATTGCTTGGCCGGCAAAAACGGCAGACAGACACTCTTGGTGAGTTGAATGAGGTTGATATTAGGCTGAACCGGGAAAAGACCACATGCTAAGACTCACATAGGAGCAAACATTCAGTTTCCTTAGCGTTGATTTCAAGCGATTAAACCCCGCCGTGGCAAGTGGGCAGTGCGGCCGATTCCGAGGATAAAGCCAGCCGTAGCTCAGCAACGAAAACCGAAGATCACGCTCTCGCGAAAATTTGATCTGACCGCAAGTGGCGATAAAAAGGCGAACGAAACAAGATATACAGCTCTCTGGTCGTTTTGAGAATAGCCTGCGCCATCTGCGTATTCTTCTCGTCTTCTGGAGAGAATCTAGATCTTCTACAACCGGCTCAGTAGGAGGGCTATTCATTCCAAAACCTTACATCAGCTATTCTCTCGGCTGAGTGAGACCTTAAAGAAGGAGTTTTCTATACCTATTTTTGAAAAGAACAGTGGTCTCAGACAATCAAAAGACTACTTTCAAAGTGGATCCGTGAATAAAGAGCAAGATAGACAAATTGCTTGAGGATTAACTGCTTTCTCTTTTCTTGGCATTCAATCCCTAGCTGATCATCATATCTTCTGACAAAGTTTCTCCCTCGGTAACTGCTACCATGGCAGCGGCGACGCTATCGTCCACCACATTCACTGCAGTTCGGGCCATATCCATTATCCGGTCAATGCCGGCAACGAAGGCTATACCCTCCACAGGCACACCCACTGAGCCCAGTACCATCGTAAGCATTATCAGTCCTGAGCCCGGCACGCCGGCGGTTCCTATAGAGGCCAACAGGGCAGTAACCCCGACTATGGCCATCTGTGCAACCGTTAGGTGCATTCCAAAGGCGTTGGCCAGAAAGACCACACACATAGCCTGATAGATGGCGGTGCCGTCCATATTAATGGAAGCCCCCATAGGCAGGACAAAACTGGCAGTAGTGGCCGAAACCCCGGTGCCCTGTACTACCCGCATGGTGACCGGAAGGGTGGCTGAACTGCTGCAGGTGCTAAAGGCGAAAAAGGGAGCCTCCTTGATTCGGCCAAAGAACCTGAAGGGTCTTATCTTCAAGAGTCTGAGTAAACCTCCGTAGACCAAGAAAAGTTGAATAGCGCAGCCCAAGTAGAACAGAAATATCAAGTAGGCAAAAGGTTTCAGAACGCCCAGACCGTGGGTCCCCACTGTCCAGGCTATTAAAGAAAACACCCCGATGGGGGCGTAGTAAAGCACAAGATTCACTAACCTGTACATAGTCTGGGCCACTGCCTGCAAAAAGTCCTTAACCGGTTCGGCCGCTTTCCCTGCTTTGCTTATAGCTATCCCGAACAGAATGGCGAAGAAGATTATCTGCAGGATATTCCCCTCAGCCAGGGCTTTTATTGGATTGGTGGGGATGATATTCAGAAGTACCTGGCTCAAAGGCGGAGCCTTCTGGAGGGCCACCTCTCTTACTCCTCCCAACTGCATCCCGGTGCCCACACGGCTTACCCCTGCTATGATCAATCCGATTAAGAGGGCACAGATGCCAGTGACATAATAGAAGAGAAAGGTCTTTCCTATCATTCTGCCCAGCTTGCCGCCGCTGGAGGTAGAGACCCCAACGGTTAGGGTGCTGAATATCAAAGGCACCACCAGCATCTTCAATAGTCTTATGAAGACTGTGCCCAAGGGCTTAATTATAGCAATGGAAGGCCCCACTGTAGCCCCAGCCACAATTCCGAGAAGAAAACCGATGAGAATCCATTCTAATACCGAGGGTCTGCGCATTCTTAATCCCTTTCAAGAGGGTACCGAAAACAAAAAGGCACCTCTTCAACGAGGTGCTTTTTGTCCTATTGCCTAGGATTTCGTTATTTCTCCTCTGAAGGTCTTCTCCTCCCTTCCCCTTGTTTCATAAAGGGAGTGAGTAGGTCTATGGGGACAGGGAAGATGGTGGTGGAATTGTTCTCTGAGGCCACCTCGGTTAGGGTTTGCAAAAATCTCAATTGCAAGCTTATGGGCTCCCTAGCCATACACTGAGAGGCTTCAAGGAGCTTTGAGGCCGCCTGCAGTTCCCCCTCGGCGTGGATGATCTTCGCTCTGCGCTCCCGTTCTGCCTCGGCCTGTCTGGCTATTGCCCGCTGCATATCCTGAGGCAAATCCACATGTTTCACCTCTACGATGGAAACTTTAATTCCCCAGGGGTCTGTCTGCTGGTCTATGATACCCTGCAGACGCACATTGATTTTCTCTCTTTCAGAGAGTAACTCGTCCAGCTCTACCTCTCCTAACACGCTGCGCAGGGTTGTCTGTGCTAGCTGGGAGGTGGCATAGAGATAATCTTCCACCTCAACCACGGCTTTCTCTGCCTCTATTACTCGGAAATACAGCACGGCATTAACCTTAATGGAGACATTGTCCTTGGTGATCACATCCTGAGGGGGAATATCCATAGTGACTGTCCTCAGGCTCACTTTCGTCATGCGGTCGATCATGGGAATAAGAAGAATCAAACCCGGCCCTTTGGCCCCCACCAATCGGCCCAGTCTGAAGACCACCCCACGCTCGTATTCCCGTAAGACCCTGATGGCACTGCTCAGGAGCATAATACCGATAAATAGAAGAAACATCCACATAATTGCCATCTCAATTACCTCCCTTTTGATGCACTTCGATGCCCAGGGATTTTCTTTTGGATCCCCGTGTTGATCTATGTCGTTTCGCCTTCTCTGCCCTGCTACTGTCAGTTCGCCAGAAAATAAGCTGAAGTTCAGTGATTGTTGACAAATAGTATAACATCCTTCTCTTGAAATGTCAAGCAAAAATATTTCCCATTCTGTCCAAAACAGCTTTCTCTGGATACTTGTTCTTCGGGTTGTTCTCCCCATTACCCTCTAATAGGAGAGGTCCTCGAGGCTTAGCTCGGGAGACGGATGTTTAATCTCCAGAGTCTTCAGAGAATGCATCTCAGCACTTTTTGGCAAAACTGAAGGCACTCCGAGAAGGAAATCCGCCCGTTGTTAACAAAATTGCGAACGGGCGAAAAATATCGATTTTTTTCTTGACTTTTTGTCAAGAGGTAGTTATTATGGTAAGTGGGTAAATGTGGGTGAATGTGGGCTCAAATGGAGCCCCATGGTAAGCATCTATTATCTATTCATTAACGGGGAAAGATTTATGCCCAGCTTCAAAGGAGAGTATGAGTACACTATAGACACCAAGGGCAGGATGAACATCCCAGCCAGTTTCAGGGATATTCTTCCGCCTGAGGCTAAGAAGACGTTCGTGGTAACCCGTGGTCTAGATAGGTGCTTAGCAATTTACACATTAGATATCTGGACAAAATTTGAAGAGAAACTGCGCCAACTTCCCACTCGGGCGCGGCACTATGTGAGGATAGTGGCCTCCCAGGCCTGGGAAACAAAGATGGACGAGCAGGGGCGGATACTTATACCCAGGAACCTATTGCAATGGGCGGAGATCGACAGTAAAGTTACCGTAGCCGGTGCTCTGGACCGAATAGAACTCTGGAATCCAGAGCGGTTTGAGCAATATAAACAGCAGAACCAGGGTGCTTTAGAGAAGATTAGTGAGGAGTTCCAAGTGTGAAACTATGACTGCCCAACAGGATTTTCACTTTCCGGTGCTTCTGAGGCAGACGGTGGAATATCTTCTCACCAATCCGGACGGGATATATGTCGATGGCACGGTGGGAGGGGGCGGGCACGCTTACCAGGTTCTCTCCGGCTTAGGCGAGAGGGGAAGGCTGATCGCCATAGACCAGGACCCGGAGGCAATCCAGGCAGCCAAGAGGAGACTCTCTCTCTTCGGCGAAAAAGTCAGCTTTCATCTGTCGGGATTCCAAAACTTACCGGCAATCTTGCAACAGCAAGGCATTGAAGCTGTAGACGGGATACTACTCGATTTGGGAGTCTCTTCCCATCAGCTTGACTCTCCCAGGCGTGGTTTCAGCTACAGGTTCCGCGGTCCGCTGGATATGAGGATGAATCCCCAGGCCCAAAAGACGGCCTGGCAGGTGGTTAATACCTATCCGGAAGAGGAGCTGGAACTCGAAATCCTGAGGCCTTCTGTTGAACAGTGCATCAACCTTCTGAAGGCCGGAGGAAGGCTTTGTATTATTTCTTATCACTCCTTGGAGGATCGCACAATTAAATCGTTATTCATTCAGTACTCTAAAGGCTGTATCTGTCCTCCTCGACTTCCGACTTGTGTATGCGGGGGGAAAAAGATACTGAAGTTGATTGCCAAAAGGCCAATCTTACCCAGTGAAGAGGAGAAAAAGGCCAACCGGCGGGCAAGAAGTGCTAAACTGAGAGTAGCAGAGAAGACAGCGGATTCGAAATGAAACGGCAAACATTTGTGAGGTTTGTTTTGCTGTTCATTATTTTAGTAGCGGGTATGTTAGCGTATGTCTGGGAACAGGTGACAGTGACCAGCCTGAAAAAGGAGATCGATGCCCTATATCTTCAGAAGCAAAAACTGATTGAGGAGAAAAGACATCTACAGACCCAGATAGCTCGTTTGTCCGGTGCCTCGAGGGTCAAAAAAATAGCCTCAGAAAAACTGGGAATGTTTCCCCCTGACGCTCCACCAGAGGAACTTCTTGTGGAACTAAGAGAATAACGATGAAGGAACGAGTTTATGTAGCTAAGCTTTATCTCGTAGGGCTCATTATCGTTATTGTTTGGCTATTTTTAACAAATCGTCTGATCCACATTCAATTGCTCAACGGCAAGACCTATTTGCGGAAGAGCAAAAGGCAGAGTGAGCAGAGAATCAGTCTGCGAGGCAAGCGGGGCAATATCCTGGACCGAAATGGTGTCAGTCTGGCCGTCGACATTTCTACCCGTTCTTTAGCAGCCAATCCGATGGAGATAGAACATCCGGCTAAAGTAGCTGCTTGTCTTTCCACTCTCACGGAGAAACCCGAGAGTCTGTTTCTCAGACGGCTAAAGCATAAGGGATCGTTTGTCTGGTTAGCCAGAAAGCTGGACTGGAAGATAGCAAGAAGGCTCGACTCTCTGAATCTGACAGAAATAAGAGAGATAGAAGAGGCGAAGCGAAACTATCCTCTGGGTTCTGTGGCAGGACAACTCATAGGGGGCACCGATGTCGACAATCGGGGGATTGAAGGGGTAGAATTCGCTTTTGACAAGTACTTACGAAGCACTAACGGATGGGCGGTCTCGGGAGTCGATGCTTGGGGAAGAAAGCTCTCTATCTTTGGGAATAGCCCAAAAGGAGCCCGCGACGGCCTTAATGTTGTCCTGACAATAGACTCCAGATACCAGGCCATCGCCGAAGAGGAGTTAGAAGCCGCTGTCCGCCGTTTTGACGCAAAGGCGGCAACAGCTCTCATTATGAACCCTAAGACTGGTGAAGTTCTAGCAATGGCCTCCGTTCCCTCTTACGATCCTAATCATCCTGCTTCCTGTAATCCAGGGAACAGGAAGAACAGAGCGATTAGGGACTGTTTCGAACCCGGCTCTATCTTTAAAGTGGTTGCTATTTCAGCTGTTTTGGAGGAGGGGTTGAGGAACCCCACAGACCTTATCTTCTGTGAAAACGGCAAGATGAAAGTGGCCGGCGGGACTATCCATGACTGGCACAGCTATGGATGGCTCACCCTTAAGGATGTGATTAAACACTCCAGCAATATCGGAGCGATAAAGATAGCTCAGGCGGTCGGTGAAAAGCGATTCTACCACTACATCCGAGCCTTTGGCTTTGGTACCAGAACCGGGATCGGACTGCCAGGTGAGGCAAAGGGAATTGTGCACCACCCGTCTTCTTGGTCTAAGAGGTCGCTGGCTACAATAGCTATAGGGCAGGAGATATCCGCCACCCCTCTTCAGCTCGCCACCGCCTACTGCGCTATTGCCAACGGGGGATATTTGATGAAACCCTATGTCCTTAAGGCTATTAGCAGCAAAGACGGTAAGCTCATAAAGGAACAATCTCCTGAGGTGGTACGAAAGGTGGTTTCAGAGAAAACCGCTAGGACAGTTACCGAAATTCTGTGCGATGTGGTAGAGTCGGGCACCGGAGTTGAGGCCAAGATAGAAGGCTTCTCCATAGCTGGTAAAACAGGCACTGCGCAGAAAAGCCGACAGAATGGCCGGGGATACGACCCTCAAAAGGTAATCTGTTCCTTTGTAGGATTTCTACCAGCCGAGGAGCCTCAGCTGCTTTGCTTGGTGAGCATTGATGAACCGCAAAAAAATCACTGGGCCGGACAGGTAGCTGCCCCCACTTTTAAGAGAATCATCAGCCGCATCCTCAGTTTAAATGACTGCCCGATAAGGGGAAAGTCGGCAACACTTGCAGTCCGCACCGATTCTCTCATTTCCTCCCCCTTAGAAATGCAAACTAGAAATCAATCACGGGCTTATGCAGACCATGGTGATGGGGGTCATCTCATGCCCAGAGTGACCGGGATGAGCCTCAGGGAAGCAGTAGATCTCCTCCACCGCCAGAGAATAAAGGTGAAGATTGTCGGCACAGGTGTTGTACGAAGACAAATCCCCCCGGCAGGAGTTAAGGTCAAAGCCGGCACAGTCTGCTTAATTGAGGCAGAAAACGGTTTACAGTAACCGCCATAATCAAAGGTAGATCACAGTGAAGCTCAGTTCCTTACTCAAGTCGCTGCCAGAGGCAGTGGTGAGTGGAGACCCTCATATTGAGGTAAAAAAGATCGAATATGACTCCAGAGATACGGCAGAAGGAGACCTTTTTGTCGCCATCAAGGGTTTTCAGACCAATGGGCACAAGTTCATAGATGAAGCTCTGGCCAGAGGTGCCAGAGCTGTTGTTTTGGAGCACGAAGACGTCTCACGAAAGTCGACGAAGGCAACTTTCGTCAAAGTCCCTGACTCTCGGAGGGCGCTTGCTATCTTATCAGATGAGTTCTATGGACATCCCTCTCGGAAGATGCAGCTAGTGGGCATCACTGGGACAAATGGTAAGACCACAGTTTCGGTCCTGGTGAGAGAGTTATTTGAAGGAATGGGTATCAGAACCGGACTTGTCGGCACCATCAACTACCAGGTGGGCGGGCACTCTTTTGCTGCCAGTAGAACTACCCCTGAGTCCTTAGACTTAAACCGAATGTTAGCGAGGATGTTGGAGTCCGGACAGCAGGCGGCAGCAGTGGAGGTTTCCTCTCATGCCCTCGCATTAGACAGGGTCTATGGTATTAGGTTCCAAACCGCTGTTTTCACAAATCTAAGCAGAGACCACCTCGACTTTCACAGAAGCTATGAAGAGTATTTGAAGGCTAAGGGTAAACTGTTCAGGAGCTTAGATGTATCAGACGGGGCCCATGCGGTGGTCAACATAGACGACCCCGCCTCTGGATGGATCCTCCGCTGGACAGAAGCACCAGTGCTGACCTATGGTCTCTCCCAGAAGGCGATGATCCATCCGCTTGACTTCAAACTTGACTGGGAAGGGATAAAACTTCTGGTGAAAACCCCAGGAGGAGGACTTAGGGTGAGGTCAAGTCTAAAAGGGAAGTTTAACGTCACGAATATTCTGGCAGCAATCGGAGTGGGGTTTGTGAACGGCTTCGAATTGGACTCCATCGGTGAGGCGATCGGAAAGATAGAGAAAATTCCCGGTCGCTTTGAACAAATAGATTGCGGTCAACCATTTTCAGTGACCGTTGACTATGCTCACACCCCAGGTGCTTTAGAGGCGCTGCTGGGGACAATAAGAGAGCTGACATCTGGCCGCGTTATCTTGGTTTTCGGCTGTGGGGGCGATCGAGACAAAGGCAAGCGTCAGCTAATGGGAAAAGTTGCCTCGCAGATGGCGGACCTGTGCTTCGTTACTTCTGATAACCCTCGCAATGAAGACCCTGACCAGATCATCAAACAGATCACTGATGGCATGAAGAAAGGGGCCTATCAGATCGTGCCTGACCGCAGAGAAGCGATTGCCTCTGCCCTGAAGATTGCCCAGAAGGCAGATGCGGTGGTCATTGCTGGCAAAGGACACGAAAATTACCAGATAATCCGAGACCGAATTCTTCCCTTCGACGACCGTCAGGTAGTGAGGGAAATTCTGCAGGCTGAACTATGAAGGGACTTTCGATAGAAGAGATTATTGTTGATGTTGGTGGTCAGGCAGAAGGGAATTCTGTTCCATCCTCTCTGAGCCGGAAACCGCAAGGCGTTTCCATAGACTCCCGAACACTCCAGAGGGGTCAGGTATTCTTTGCCCTCAAAGGGGAAAGATTCGATGGGCACCAGTTTGTGCCCCAGGCACTCAAGAAAGGGGCCAGTGCAGCCATTGTCCGGCGAGATTATCCGAAGCTGGCAGAAAGTGATGGATTGCTGATCAGGGTGGATGATCCCTTGCTGGCTCTACAAAGACTGGCAGCCTCCTATAGGAGAAGATTCCCTATCCCCTTTGTTGCTATTACAGGGACAAATGGCAAAACTACCACTAAGGATATGACTGCGGAGATTCTGGGCACCCGGTTCCGGGTACTTAAGACGGAGGGTAATCTTAACAACCACATTGGTCTTCCCCTCACGCTCTTACGGCTTTCTCCTCAACATGAGTTTGGGGTGGTAGAGTTAGGGGCAAGTGCCCCGGGGGAAATAGGACGACTGGCAGAGTTAGCTGCCCCTGAGACGGGTCTTATTACTAACATCGGCCCGGCTCACCTTGAGGGTTTCGGCACCATCCAGCAGATAGCGCAGTCCAAGGCAGAGCTGATAAGATATCTGAACAACTCAGGCCCTGTGGTGCTCAATATGGACGACCCATACCTGCAGGCCATAAGTAGTGAAGTTAAGGGAAGATTTGTAGGGTTTGGAATCAAGGCCAGGACGGATCTCCAGGCAGAAGTCCTCTGCTGGTTCGGCCCCCGGCCCTCAGATGCCAGATGCTGGACAAAGGCGGTGTCAGATTCATCAATGACACCTATAATGCCAACCCTGATTCGACAAAAGCTGCACTGCAATTGCTTATTTCTCTGGAAGTTAAACCTCAAGGGCGACGAATTGCTGTGAGGGCGACGAATTGCTGTGTTGGGAGATATGTTAGAACTGGGAGAGCACGGCCCACAGGCTCACGAACAGATTGGCCAGTATGTGGCAGAAAGCAGTATTGACTATCTGTTGACCGTGGGAGAATTGTCGAAGCTGGCGTCCCATAAGGCAGATAGTCTGGGGATGACCGGAAAGACCAGGCACTTCCAAGATAACCAGGAAGTTTCGGAGTGGCTTTCCCAGTTTTTGAGAGAGGGAGATGTGATTTTGATCAAAGGTTCCCGGAGGCTGAGAATGGAAGAGATTATGGAAAATATAGACTGTGGCAAGTACCGGTGAAATGTGGGAGAAGAGCAGAGGGGCGTTGGTGATCTCTTCTGGCGGGTTTCGCCTATATTTGGCATGAAAGGGGAAAAATATGTTTTATTGTCTTTTTTACAAGGTCTTATTGAAGTATTTCTCCGGTTTTAATATTTTCAGATATATAACTTTTAGATCAGCCTATGCAGCCATAACGGCCCTGCTTGTGAGTTTTGTCTTCGGTCCCTGGGTTATCGGCAAACTCAAGAGTCGTCAACTGTGCGAGCAAATCAACCGCTATGTACCAAAGGAGCATCGGTCCAAGCAAGGGACCCCAACAATGGGAGGAATCCTAATCCTTCTGGCTATCGTTCTCCCCACGCTCCTGTGGGCGGATCTGTCCAATCGATACGTGCTTCTGGTTCTTTTCTCCACAGTTTGGATGGGCGCAGTGGGCCTTGTCGATGACTACCTTAAGACGGTCAAGAAAACACCCAAAGGATTAGTTGGCAGATACAAACTTTTAGGTCAGATTGGCTTAGGTCTCACAATTGGACTCATTCTCTATCTTTACCCTCTTTCTGAACAGGTGGCAACTAAGACAAATTTGCCTTTCTTAAAGAATTATCTTATTGATTTTCATTGGCTCTACATCCCTTTAGTAGTCCTTGTGGTCACAGGGACTTCTAACGCGGTCAATCTAACCGATGGTCTGGATGGGTTAGCCATTGGGCTGGTGGGCATTGCGGTGGCCGCTTACGCTGCTTTTAGTTATGTGAGCGGCCACAGTGTATTCAGCCATTACCTGAATATCCTCTATCTGCCCGGAGTAGGAGAGCTGACGGTCTTTTGTCTGTCCGCCTTAGGTGCTTGTCTGGGTTTCCTGTGGTATAATGCTCATCCTGCCCAGGTATTTATGGGGGATACAGGCGCCCTGGCCTTAGGAGGAGCTCTGGCTATAGTGGCTGTCTTGGTGAAGCAAGAGTTACTGTTGGTGATTATTGGAGGAGTATTTGTGATCGAGGCGCTTTCGGTTATAATCCAGGTTGCCTCCTTCAAGTGGCGAGGAAGAAGGGTATTTCTAATGGCTCCCATCCATCATCATTTTGAGCTCAAGGGGTGGAGAGAATCTAAAATTGTTATCCGTTTCTGGATCCTGGGGCTACTTTTTGCCCTGCTCAGTTTAAGTACGCTTAAGATCAGATAAAAGCGGCGGGGTTTTCTTCCATGCCTGGAAGGGGGAGAAAGTGAAGGAGAATTCCGTTGACCTCACACTATTAGCCGTCACTATAGTACTGGTGGGAATAGGGGTGGTGATGGTTTACAGCTCCAGTTCGGTGATCTCGGAGGTGAAGTACCAAGACAGCAGTTTCTTTCTGAAGAAGCATCTATTTATAGTTCTACTGGGGACATCGGTGATGATTCTGGCCTCGCTTACTGACTACAGCAAGCTTTCTGGCACAGCGGCAATATCTCTTCTGCTGTTGGGATTTCTTCTCTTGGTGCTGGTGTTAATGCCGAAGTTTACAGGTCAGCCTCAAAAGGTCTGCCGCTGGATTCACATTGGCAGGTTCAATTTTCAACCCTCGGAATTTATGAAAGTCGCATTGATCATCTATATGGCTGATTCACTGGCGAGGCGACAGGATCGAATAAAGAGTTTTGTCTGGGGGTTCCTACCCCATCTATTGATTCTCCTTATGGCCGTGGGTTTGATTATCTTGGAGCCGGCTTTAGGTACCGCTGTGGCCATTATGACGGTAGTCACGGCTATGTTCTTCTTGGCCGGAATAAAGCTTCTCCATTTAGGAGGTCTTGTATTGGCAGCGGTTCCCGTTATCTATCTTTCTATATCTCAGGTAGGCTACAGATTGGCCAGACTGAAGGCCTTTTTGCATCCAGCAGAAAATCTTCAAGGTATAAATTACCAAACGTATCAATCGCTTGTAGCGCTGGGGAGCGGGGGTCTGCGGGGATTGGGACTGGGTCACAGCAGGCAGAAATTCCTCTTCTTGCCTGCCCCCCACACCGACTTTATCTACTCCATAATAGGGGAAGAATGGGGTTTTATCGGAACGGTGGCTATGGATTACCGCTGCCGTTCATAAGCTATGGGGGCTCTTCTTTGCTTGCCTCTTTGGCAAGCACAGGGATATTACTCAGTATTTCTAGGAAGGGAAAACAGGTATGGCAGGGCTGAGGGTGCTTTTTGCCGCTGGAGGAACAGGAGGACATATATTCCCTGCTGTTGCAATTGCCGATGAGATAAAAAGTAGATATCCCGAAGCACAGATACTGTTCGTGGGCGCACGCCGGGGGATGCAAACCCAACTGGTCTCTCAGACAGGGTATAGGTTTAAGACTATAGCTGCTTGGAGCTTGCCCAGAGGGTTTTCCCTGCGAGCTCTCATGTTCCCGATGGTGTTGGTGGTGGGAACCCTCCAGGCGGCCTGGATAGTGATCACCTATCGTCCTCGAGTGGCGATAGGGACGGGAGGATACGCCAGCGGGCCGGTGTTGACCACTGCCTGGCTCCTGGGGATACCAGTGGTTATTCAGGAGCAGAACCTTCTGCCCGGAGTAACCACCAGAATGCTGACCAGGATTGCCCGACAGGTCAATGTAAGCTTTGAGCAAACAAAGAAATATCTCTCCAATTACCACAATCTGGTAGTGTGCGGCAATCCGACTAGAAGAGAGATAGGTACGGTCACAAGACCGGAGGCACACAGGAGGCTGGGCTTGGATAGCTCTAAGAAAACTGTGCTCGTTTTCGGAGGCAGTCAAGGGGCTAGCAGAATCAACCAGGCGCTGCTGGAGGCACTCGGGGAGCTTTCCGGGGCCAGTAACCTTCAGATTCTCTGGCAGACGGGCAAGAAGGATTACCCCAAGGTGAAAAAAAAGACGCGCTCTTTTAGTTTACCTGTTATTGTTTGGGACTTTATTGTTGATATGGCCTCTGCGTTGGGGGCGGCAGACCTGGTTATATCCAGATCAGGGGCCACAACTATTGCAGAATTGACCAGATGCGGGTTACCCTCGATTCTAGTCCCTTATCCATATGCCACCAGATTTCACCAGCAACAGAATGCCCGGGTATTGCTTGAAGCCGGAGCTTGCCGTCTAATCGCAGACAGAGAGTTGAATGGCAGACGCCTTGCCACCATCATCAGGGAATTGTTAAATAACAAAAGAGAACTTCAGCAGATGGCTGAGAATAGCAGGAAGTTAGCTCGCCCGAGAGCTGCAGAGCTTATTGTCAGCACAATGATAAAGAATGGCCTGATATAGATGGATTTTTTAAATAATGATGGGATGAGAAAACTAAGATAGTATGAAGAGCAAAAAGTATTATGCAGAGAACTCCTTCAGACAAAAAACCGATGCTGAAGCGGATCAGGAATATTCATTTTGTGGGTATTGGCGGCATCGGAATGAGTGGAATCGCTGAGGTGCTTCACAACCTTGGGCATCGAGTGACTGGCTCTGACCTTAAGAAAACGTCTATCACCGAGCATTTAGAGTCCTTGGATATTAAAGTTACCGAAGGTCATAAGCCAGAGAATGTTGAGGGAGCAGATATAGTGGTTTACTCCTCAGCGGTTAAATCTTCTAACCCAGAGCTGGTAAGGGCCAGGGAGAGAAAGATACCGATCATCCGGCGCGCCGAGATGTTAGGAGAGCTGATGCGAATGAAGTACGGCATCGGTATTGCTGGCACCCATGGCAAGACCACCACCGCTTGGATGACAGGGCGCGTCTTAACCCAGGGTGGACTGGACCCTACCATAATTGTTGGGGGCCGCATCCGCAGTTTGGGTACAAACGCAAAACTGGGGAACAGCGAATTCTTAGTGGCCGAAGCCGATGAGTTCGACCGCTCCTTTCTACAGCTCATTCCCACCGTGGCAGTGGTGACCAACATAGAGACCGACCACCTGGACTGCTACAAAGACCTGGCTCAGATCAAATCGGCGTTCTTGGAGTTCGTGAAGCTTTAACCTCTGTTATCGAGGAGAGAACCTTGGGGGGATCAGGTTACGGGTCCCGGGGGTTCACAATATTAAAAATGCTCTGGCTGCAGCCGCTGTAGGGCTGGAACTACAGATAAAATTCGAAAAGATTAAAAAGGCCTTGGAGGAATTCAGCGGTGTACACCGGAGATTCGAAGTGAAAGGTACAGTCAGAGGCATCACCATAGTAGATGACTATGCACACCATCCTACTGAGATTGCCGCAGCCACATCTTTATAGCCGCACCAGGGATTTCCACCAAGATTTCGGCCGGGCGCTGTCTGTCTCCGATGTGATAGTAGTTACAGATATCTACCCCGCCAGGGAGCCTCCCATTCCTGAGGTAAGCGGCGAACTCGTAGCCGCCGCTGCCAGAAAACGTGGTCATCCAGCTGTTACTTATATACGCGAAAAAGCGGAAATTGCAGGGTATCTGCTCCAGATTACCCGGCCAGGAGATTTGGTAATCACTTTTGGTGCGGGCGATATTTGGAAGACAGCAGAGGAGTTTCTTAATCTATTGAAAAGAGGTTAGGATGAACAAGTTTGCCTTTCAA
>MVCY01000056.1 GCA_002049985.1 Candidatus Latescibacteria bacterium 4484_181 | reverse complement strand
ACTACCGGTCCCGCCAGGGGACCTCTGCCCGCCTCGTCTATCCCAGCCACCAGGCTTATACCCTGCGCCCAGAGCCTCCGTTCAAAACTGAGAAGTTGCTGTAAACGTCTCCTTTCTGCAGCCTCTCTCTGGGAGCGTCTACTCCATTGCCGGGCCACAGCCTTAACACCCCGGCGCGGATCAGCCTTCAGCAGAGAGAGCAAAGGTTCCTCTACCTTTCCCTTTCCAGCAACATAGAGCCGAATCTGCTCCACAGTCATCTGTGCCAGATCTGGAGACATGATGCCACCAAGAGCTTCTTCTTCAGTAACCATCTGACCTTTCGCCTCAACATTCAGGAAATATTGTGATTGAAGACATAGGAGACGAAAGTTCTTTATCTTGACCAGCCGTACCTCAATGTTTTATAAATACGTACCAAAAGAAGCACGCCTTTCTCAGCGTATGGCAGAGGCAGACTTGAATCGCTCAGCCCAAAGGGTCTCGAGACAACAGATGACGGTTGTGGCCCTGTTGACCGCTGAGGGAGAGCGCAATCGACCCCGCATAAAGGACTGGGCACGGAGATGGCCGTGAATCGCCCCGCTGTGAGAATAGGAAGAATCTGCCGAATTGGGCCAACGGTTGATAGACTGTTCCCACAAGTTCGCAAATTTACCAGGAGTACCTATTTCTGCTTGGCAGTTCTGCGGCCCTCATACCAGCCTACTCGGCTGACCTGAGCATACATTTTCCAGATTTTTTGTGCAAGTTTGGCTATTCGACAATTCCTCATCTGGGTTCATTAGGGGTGGAATCAAGTGTTCCCACGAAGCGGCCGAAGGCGTCGTATAGCTGAAGCTCCACCAGTCTTGTTTTCCTGGGAATAACGCATCTATCTTGAAGTAGAAATTGGACTGGAGGAGAGACTGGGTAGGATTTCCCGCTGCCTATTTTCTCTCCCTCGGCGTTCTGGAAGGCTATCCTGACTTCTCCCTGGTAGAAAAGGCCGTATGCTCCGTCTATCCTGGCAGAGTCATCATTTAGGGGTTGAACAGTCAACCTTTTCTTTATCACACCGACGTTGTTCACCTCCAGTATGGGCCCTTCGCACCTGGTCGCATACCAATTCTCGACAAAGGTGTAGGACTGCTTGGGGGCAAGGTCGACTAAAGGGCTGAGTACCTCCACCTCCAGGTATGGGAGTCCGGCGGAAGTAAAGACTTCGACTGAGGCTCCGCTGTCTGGGTAGGCCTGATCCTTGAAGAAAGAGAATGTCTTGGCGTAGGCGTAGCCGTCTTTCCGGTCAACATAGCAAATCCAGCCGCCGTCGGAGTCAGCACCGATTTTGCCCCCGTGATGCAGATACTGCACGGCAGAGACTCCAGGGACGATGTTGCTCTTCCACTGAGAATCCTCTTTATCACCGCTCATTACATAGTAGCCGTCCTGGCCAAATCTACTATCTGCCCTGATGGGGAAGTAGACCCAAAAGTTGCCATAATCGGCTTTTCCCCGGTGAGCGACTATCGACTGGGTTACATCCCATATGGCCCAGTTGGCTTTCTGGCTTCCCTTGTTGGTCAGAGTCTGTTCTACCCTCACCCGGGTACTTCCCCGATAGATAGTCAACTGCCGTTCGAATTTCAGTCCCTGGCACCTCCATTTGCTGAACGTCTCCACGGGACTTTCTAGACGGACGACGGAGGATTCGGGCGTATCGGTCACTATCCGGCAGGAGTAAGGTCCGAAGTCGAGGTTAGGTGGCGGTGGCCATCCTCCACCGCTGGTCAGCCATCTGTGCTGAGGAGCAGGCCAGGTCTTGTAACCACCGTAGTTTGGCCATCCAGACTGTTGGGAGGGAGTATATCTTTTGCCTATCTCTTTGGGGTTCACGTAGATGGAAGGGTGTCCATCCAGATCATACTGCATCACTCTGCCTCCGATTTCAGGGACCACAGCCAGGGTGATCAGACCGTTCTTCATCACCCACGATTTCCAACCCCAGCCAGCGTAGTCTTCCACCGGTGCTACCGAACAGGGTTGGGTTTCCGCCCGGACACTCCCCAGTAACAGAGGCAGCGAGCAGAGAACAACGGCTGCGCTGTAGGGGAAATGGTTACACATAGAATCCTTCCTTTCTTCTATCTGTTTGTGTGAGGTGAGAGTTCAGAATTTATGTCAAATTCTAAACTTTCGCAAAAGATCTGGAAAATGTATCCTTAAGCCGCCGTAATATACTAGCATAGGAGAGCATAAGGTTCCCGAGCTGGAATAGGCCCCCTGGCTGCATTCGCCAATCTCTGTGAACAGGTTTTTTTCTTGTTGCCTTAATTCATTGTTTTGTTCTATGCCATAGCCGGAGGATTCATCGCCTAGTATGGTCAATCCTGGAGGTAGGGGGAGGTTGCGCTTTCCGTAAGCGGCCAACAGAACCAGAGCCGCCCTCTGCTGCCTGCAGGACTTATAGCCCCAGCGATTGGACCCTACCTCTTCCCTACGCCTACGGAAAGCGCGCTTCTTTTGGTCCCTTTTCTCCTAAGGAAAAGGGACAGATAGCTCAGTAATATAAGGAAAATGCGTCACTTATTTCTCCAATTGTAATATTTTTGTGAAAGTTCAGTTAGATTCTTACAGTGGGCATTTAGGTCATAGGTCGGTAAACTCAGTTCATCACTCATGAATTGGCCAATCTTTCTCCATCTGCTTCGGAAGATAGATGTATGAAGCATCCTCAGGCGCCGATAGGGTAGGGTTCTACTACCAACGCTTTTTCCTCCCCCTTTCTGTCTGCCATCGGGCGGAACTGGCGGATTTGGAGGTCAGGAGGTATCTATTTTCCGGGAATTCTCCTCCGTTTGGACGTTAGAAGTATATTTCGCAGTTCCTCCGGGCCTCTGGCATTCAACCAATTTTTCTCAAATTCCGGTTCCTGCGTAATCTGGGCGATGGCCATCAGGGCGCGAAGGTGGAAATTCCGCTCGTCTGCAGTGCCCGCCAGGATAAAGGCGGTGTAGACCGGAGGCAGGGAGGCCGAGAAAGAGACGCCTTCCTTACATCTGCCCAGAAGAAGGTCGAATCTCCCACTTCCCTCGATTATGACATGAGGGACAGCTAACCCTGGATGGATGGCTGTGGTGGACTGTCTCTCTCGTTCCATAAGTAATTCAAACAGTCTCCCGGGTTCTACTCCTACCCTGGGGGACAGGACCTCTGCCGCCTTCTGGAAGAACCTCTCCAACGGCAGTGGACCTTTTACATCTAAGATAGCACAGTCCTTAACTAGACGGTCAAACCTGTCTTCAATGATGTTATCCCGTTCTATCAGGATGTCCCTCAGTTCATTTTCCAGGCCACTGTCTATTAGTTCTCTTGCAGTAACTCGCTCAACAACATGAATAAGAGCTGACTGTCGTCTCACATTGGGTCTAACATAAGACAGATACCAGACTGCCCCTAACCCCATGAAACCGCCGGTAATCAGCAGAGGAACAGTTCCCATCTCAAAGATAAGAAATCCATAGGCTGCTATTCCCAGAAGTTGGATCCAGGGGCAGAGAGGGGAGCGAAATTTGGGCCTGTAGCTTGATATCTTGGCCGCCCGCATCATAATCACGGAGAGATTTACCAGGATAAAAAGCAAGAGCATCAAAGTGGAGGCCGTCTCGACCAGCTCTTCGAGGGTTAAGAACAGAATCACCACGACCATAAATGCACTGGTGAGGAATATGGATACATAGGGGGTGCCAAATCTCTTGCTCACTCTTCCCAAGAACTTGGGCAGGATTCCATCCCGGCTCATAGCCAAAGGGCTGCGGGAGGCAGCCAAAATGCCAGCATTGGCCGTGGTGACAAAGGCACACATAGCGGCCACAGCTACAACTGCAGTCCCAAATGTGCCCATAGAGGCGCTGGCTCCAAGACAAATTGGAGTGAGAGAGCTCTTCAATTGCTGGGCATCAAGGATTCCCACGGTGACCCCAACTACCAATGCGTAAAGCACATTGATAATAACATAGGCTGAGAACATACCCAGAGGTATATTCCTGGCAGGATTCTTAACCTCTTCGCCAACACTTGCCACTTTGGTGAGCCCACCGTAAGAGATGAAGACCAGGCCTGTCACAGCCAGCATCCTTCCCGAGCCAAAAGGCATAAAGGGGGAATACCTTTGGGGTTGAACAGCCTGCAGGCCATAAAACACATATGAGATAAGAATTCCTAACAGCAGAAGTACCAGAGATATCTGCAATCTCCCGGTGCTTTTCACGCTGGTGAGGTTGATGAATGTGAAGAGCAGACAGCTTCCCACGGCTATGAGTCTAACCTGGGTGTAACTGACATCTGGATAGATAAGCTGGAGAAATGAACCTATCCCTACCAGGGCAAAGGCGCTTTTAAAGGCGATAGAAAACCAATTGGCCAGTCCTCCCAGTGTGCCTGTCAGGGTGCCGAGGCTGCGCTCAATAAAAAAATAACTGCCCCCGGCTCGAGGCATAGCAGTGGCTAACTCCGCCGTGGCCAACACGGCAGGGATCATCAGCACTCCGGCTAACAGATAGGAGAGTATCGCCGCCGGACCGGCCTTAGCGAAGGCAAGACTGGGCAGAATAAATAATCCAGAGCTCACCATTGCCCCGGAGGCAATGCAGAAAATACCAAGCAAACTAAGTTCTCTCTTGAGAGGTTCCCTTTTCAATGTGCCCCATTTCCACGGTTATCGTATTGCCCAAACCCTGGCAAAATTGCCAGGGTGCGTAACAGATTCCAACTAACAACCCTCCAACAAACTCAAAATCTGTTGACTTATAAAACGTCCGGTAGAGGAAAGATGGTTCTGCAGAAAGCGTCCCACATTCTATCTTGAGAACAGACATAGGCAACTCTCCTGGCACCACAGAAATTGGGGTCTGCAGGACCCTCCCACAGAAATAGATATGTGAAGTGAGCCAGTGCTGCCAGGGCTTCTGTTGTTCGGCAGGATCTAGAAAGTAGCAAAAGTGCCATTCTGAAGGGGCAAAGAATCTGATCTCTTGACAAATTGGACTAATCTATGAGATGTTTGGGCAAGCTTTGCATGACAAGAACGGACTTCTTACGAATCAGACAAGATTCGCACTATTGGAGTTTCTCTGAAACTTCAGGTTTGTTGTTTGAAATTTGCCGGAGTTTAGTATTGAAAAAAAGACCCCAGCCTTTTCTGTCCTGAAAGCTGGGGTCTGAGGTGCTCACTTTTTGCCTTTCTCGTCGTCTACAACCTCGAAGTCAGCCTCTACTGGTCCTTCCTTTTTCTTCTCTTCACTCTTGGTTTTGCCTTCAGGTTGAGGTCCAGTCTGCGCCTGCTGCTGTGCTGTTTTCTTGTACATCTCCTCAGCTATTTTGTGGGAGGCCTTAGTGACCTGGTCCATTGCATTGCGGATTGCCTGGACATCAGAGCCTGCTGTTGCCTTTTTGAGATTCTCAACTGCTTCTTTAATCCTGTTCTTCTCCTGCTCTGAGACCTTGTCGCCGTACTCTTTCAGTGTCTTCTCAGTGGTGTAGATCAGTTGGTCGGCTTGATTTCTTGCCTCTACCAGTTCTTTTTTCTTTTTGTCCTCTTCAGCATGAGCCTTTGCGTCTTTGGTCATCCTCTCTATCTCTTGCTCAGAGAGTCCACTGGAGGCTTGGATCCTGATGCTCTGCTCCTTACCTGTTGCCTTGTCTTTTGCCGATACATGGACGATACCGTTGGCATCGATATCGAAAGTGACCTCAATCTGAGGGACGCCGCGGGGAGCGGGTGGAATCCCCACCAGGTCAAATCTACCTAAGGTACGGTTGTCGACGGCCATCGTCCGTTCTCCCTGCAGCACATGGATGCTCACCGCCGTCTGATTGTCTGCTGCAGTGGTGAAGATCTGACTCTTTTTCGTTGGGATAGTGGTATTCCTCTCTATCAGTCGGGTCATCACTCCGCCTAAGGTTTCAATCCCTAAGGAGAGTGGAGTTACGTCCAGCAGCAGAATGTCTTTGACCTCGCCGGAGAGAACAGCTCCCTGAATAGCTGCCCCTATGGCCACTGCCTCATCGGGGTTGACGCTCTTGTTTGGATTCTTGTCAAACAGTTGCTTCACTATCTCCTGGACGGCAGGCATGCTTCGCCCTGGTCAGTGTCATATTAAGGTGTTTTGGGCCTGTCTGGTCTGCGGTGATAAAGGGGAGGTTAATGGTGGTCTGTAGGGTGGTGGACAACTCGCACTTTGCTTTTTCGGCAGCCTCTTTCAGCCTTTGCAATGCCATTCTGTCCTGTCTGAGGTCGATTCCGTGCTCTTTTTGGAACTCCTCAGCCATCCAGTCTATGATCCGCTGGTCGAAGTCATCTCCTCCTAAATGGGTGTCTCCGTTTGTGGAGAGGACTTCGAAGACGCCCTCACCAAGTTCGAGGATGGAGATGTCGAAGGTGCCTCCGCCGAGGTCGAAGACGGCAATCTTTTCTCCCCCTTTTTTGTCGAGTCCGTAAGCCAGAGAGGCAGCGGTGGGCTCGTTGATAATCCGCAGGACCTCCAGGCCGGCAATCTTGCCAGCATCCTTGGTGGCTTGGCGTTGTGAGTCGTTAAAGTAAGCAGGCACAGTGATTACCGCCTGTTTTACCTCCTCCCCCAGATACTCGTCGGCCGTCTTCTTCATCTCCTGCAGTACCATAGCTGATATCTCTGGGGGTGCATACTCCTTTCCTCCGGCCACTACCCTTACGTCGCCGTTGGGGGCTTCGACCACCTTGTAAGGTACAAGTTCTCTTTCTGTAGCTACCTCGTTGTATTTTCTGCCCATAAATCTTTTTATAGAAAATACAGTGTTCTCGGAATTTGTTATAGCCTGTCTTTTAGCAGCTCCTGCAACAAGTCGCTCTCCATCCTTGGTAAATTTGTCGTTCAACATGTAGCCTCTCTCCACTTCGTCTACCACGGTGCCTGATGGATGCTTGGCATCTTCTACCTGCATCACTGCCTCATGCAGGTGTGGATCAAAGGGTTTACCAACTGCCTCAATTGGCGTTAGTCCCTCCTTTTTCAGTGTTTCCAGAAGCTGTCCAAAGATCATCTCCACTCCTTCGCGGAGAGAATTGAAGTTATCCTCTGTCTTACTGTGATTTAGAGCCCTTTCCAGATTGTCGAGCGTTGGAAGCAACTGTTTGATCAAATTCTCATTTGCAGTTTTAACCAGGACAGCAAAATCCCGGTTTACTCTTTTCTTGTAGTTCTCAAATTCCGCTGCCAGTCTTAACAGTTGTTCGTGTTTCTGGCTTAACTCTGCTTCCACTTTCTCCAGTTTTTCTTTTAATTTAGTCCTCTTTGTACTCTTTTTTGGAGCCTTTTCTTCTGACTTGCCCGGTTGTTCCGTAGAGGAATCCTTTTTTACCTCTTCCATTTTGGCTTTCTCTCCTGTGTGATTAAAAATATTAGCGGGAAGCTGACCACAGGTTCATCCTGTTAGATGATACACATCTAATGGGGAGGCCACAGAGAATCAATCTTGCTCCCCTGTCCCGGTAATTTCTCTGGCACGATCTCAGGGATTTCAAATGCCATTAGGTCAAGGGTGTCTCACTCAGCAATTCGCTCATCAACTTTGCGGTATATTCCAATAAGGAGACATACTTTGAGTATCTCATCCTGGTGGGGCCGATCATTCCCACGGTTCCAGACAGGTCTCCAATATTGTAGGAGGAAGTTACCAGGCTGCATACCTGCATTTGAGAGAAGGCATTTTCGCTGCCGATGGTGACCACCACGCCCTGTTTTCCAGCTTGCTGGTTCAACAAGCTGATCACCCTGTCTTGTTCATCCAAGAACTCCATCAACTCAGCCAGTCTCTGGCGGTCTCTGAACTCGGGTTGCAGCATAATATTGGTCCTGCCCTCCACGAAAAGGTCCCGTGGGGAGTCAAATCGAAAGATGCTATTGGCCTGTTTGATAAAGAAGCTAAATAGTTCGGGGGTTGTTTGAGTGGAATATCTAAGTCTTTGCTGGATCGACCGGCGTATCTCTTTGATGGATAATCCGGCTAACCGTTCGTTAAACAACTGACAGGCTTCTCGCAGTTTCTTGCGTGAGATCAAAACCTTTCTTCTGCCAGTAGAAGACCTGCTGGGTCTGTCAATCTCTACAGTTATGGTTTTGACCAACCCAGAGGTCACTGTGATTATTACCAACACCCTGCTTCTGTTCAACGGGATCAGTTCCAGCTTCTGTAGAATCCCTTCTTCGAACCGGGGAGAGAGAACAACTCCCAGTTGGTGCGACAATTGAGCTATTGTCCTTGAGATTTCATTGAACGCATACTCGGCATCCCTGTCCTTAAAGTATGAACGAAATCTCCTTCTCAACAGCCGTTTCTCCTCGGAGCTGAGAGCTTCTTTCTTCATCAGGGAGTCTACATAATACCGGTAGCCTTTATCGGTTGGTTCCCTCCCCGCTGAGGTGTGAGGTTGGTCGAGGAATCCCCTCTCTTCGAGGTCCATCATGGTATTGCGTACGGTAGCCGGGCTCAGCTCGGAGAGATATTTTTTGCAGATCGCTCGGGAACTGACCGGCGCGGCTGTAGCTATATGAATCTGAATAAGGCTCTGAAGGACATCACGTTCTCTCTGGCTTAATTGTTCCATAGCTTTTCACCTCGAGATTAGCACTCTTCTTCAGAGATTGCTAAAATATAAGAGATGGGTGCCTCGTTGTCAAGCCTAAAATTTGCTTCCCAGAAGTATGGCCAGAAGTCCCACCAACATATCCAACTTAAGTATGCTGCTCAGCCTGCCCAAATTCCGGGAAGAGTTGTCTCGCCATATAGACCAGATGACATAGCAGATGACAGGGATTATACCCACACAGACGACAAGAAAGGCGGGGATCAGAGTTGCCTTTGGCTTACCGACACACACGCCTCCGTAAACAAATACCAGTCCACAAAGGAGGCTCACTGTGAAATTTCCCCAGAAAGCAGTACGCTTGAGCCGTAAGCTGTAAAGGAAAACCGCTATTGCCCCTCCCAGAGAAATAGATAATAGCCATTTGCCTGCAATGCCAGCGGCTGCCACGCCGAGAACCAGA
>MVCY01000055.1 GCA_002049985.1 Candidatus Latescibacteria bacterium 4484_181 | reverse complement strand
TGCGGCCTGCGCCCCTATTTTCCAGCCCAGTGGGGTGCGCTCTAATCTGCAGGACCCCAACAGTTGGTCTTCGATTCTCTTCGGGAAGGAGGTCTACAGCATCATTCAGGCAGATTCAGTGGTCTACATTGGGACGCAAAAAGGAGCACGGCAGCAACTCGCAGTTACGGGGTGTTTCAGGCACCTCTGTCTCACCCTTCTGCTTGGACAAGAAAGCCATCTCTGCCCAAGGAGACTATATCTCTGGCAGTCTCATCCGATTCCGCCCTGTGGGCTGGAGTACAAGGTGGACACCTGATGAGGGTCAAGTCCGGAGAGGTGGACTCTTTCCTGGTGAACTCTCCCGCTGCTAACACCTTTATGGACCTGACATTTGACCATCAGGGTATACTCTGGGCAGCCTCCAGCTATCGTGATCAGACAGGCTGCAGAGGAGCTTACTGCTTTGATGGAGACCGATGGACAAACTATTTTGCTGTGCCCAGCCCCAGCGGGAATTGGACTGCTGAGAATAACGTTGTCTGCGTAGCGGTTGACTCGCGCAGACGAGTCTGGCTGGGCACCTGGGGAGCGGGTATACATATGCTCTCAGAACAAGGAGAGTGGAAACTGATCGACCAGAACAACAGCATACTTAAGGGCATCGCCGCTGACCCCGACTATTTGGTGATCAATGATATCTGTGAAGATAAAGATGGAAATATCTGGATGTCCGATTTCCTCCAGGGAGTGGCAGTTTTCAGCGATTTCCCTCCAACTAAACAGATGCTGTACACCCCCTCCGAGGATGGACTCCCTAGCGGAGAGGAGGGCCAGTTCAAAGGCAGTGTTATTGCAATCGATGAGGCAGGACTGAAATGGATAGGAACCTTAGACGCTGGCTTCTGCCTGTTCGATGACGGAGGAACCCCTTTCCAGCGAGGAGATGACACAGTAATACCCTTTTCCACCTCCTCTTATCCTGAAAAGATGAGCAGCAATCACATAACAGATATCTCATTCGACAGGAAAGACGTCTTGTGGGTAGCGACAGACTCGGGGGTGAACGCTATCCGGGGCCAATACGATCCTATTACTAAGAGCTACACCTGCGAAAGTTGGGATACCTATCTGCGAGAGATTACGGTTAACCGAATACTTGTCGACTTGCAAAACAATAAGTGGTTTGGCACCGAAAATGGCCTCTATCGACTCTCCGGAGGCAATGCCTCTTGGACCCATTATACC
This sequence comes from Candidatus Latescibacteria bacterium 4484_181, assembly GCA_002049985.1. Lineage (GTDB taxonomy): Bacteria > Latescibacterota > MVCY01 > MVCY01 > MVCY01 > MVCY01. The sequence continues at coordinate 15,993 of MVCY01000055.1, read as the reverse complement.
CAAGAGACCTGTGGTCTGGTTGACAACCAGGTTAAGTCACTCGCCTTCGATACGTTGACTGGCGACATCTGGATAGGGACCCTATTGGGGCTGAACCGGCTCAAGATCCCCGGGCCACCGGTCCAGCAGGCGCCCATAGCTTATCCAAATCTGTTTATCAGCGGTATAGGAGAAGATGAAGTTACATTCGCTGAGCTTTCTCCCAACTCCACTGTTCGAATATTCACTCTGCTGGGAGAGTTAATAAGAACCCTCACCGCTGACGAATTGGGAAAAGCTACGTGGGACGGCACCAATAGCTCAGATAACCTGGTGGCCTCTGGAATTTATTTCTACTGCCTTCAGGACAAAAACGGAAATCAGATGCTGGGAAAGTTAGCTGTATTAAGAAAGGAATGAAGTTAGAAGAATGGTGAATGCACCTGACCTGATGTTAACCAAATCGAAGAAAAAGATTGCCACCGAAGACATTTTGATGTATATTTAAAAGATTTGTTAACCATTCCACACAAAGGAGGAGAGTTTAATGGCTAAGAAATATGTCTATTTCTTTGGTGGGGGAAAAGCTGAGGGCAATGCTGGGATGAGATCCCTGTTAGGTGGAAAAGGAGCCAATCTGGCAGAGATGACTAACATTGGGCTGCCAGTCCCCCCAGGTTACACTATCTCTACTGAAGCCTGTAAGTTTTATTATGAACATGGGGAAACTTATCCCCCTGGACTGGAAGAGCAAATAGAGGAAAACCTTACTAAGTTAGAAACGGTAGTAGGGAAAAAACTGGGCGACATTGAGAATCCGCTCCTGGTCTCTGTCCGTTCGGGGGCACCTATATCTATGCCCGGGATGATGGACACTGTACTGAACTTAGGACTCAACGATCAGAGTCTCCAAGGCCTTATTTACCAAACCGGCGATGAGCGCTTTGCTTACGATTCTTACCGCCGATTCATAATGATGTTCTCCGATGTAGTTCTCTCTGGAGAAAAGAATTCCCCCGATTATCGCCCCGGATTAGAGAGGCTCGCCTTTGAGAAGATATTTGATGAGGTGAAAAAGAAGATGGGGGCCAAGGAAGATACTGATGTAGATGCAAATGGCCTGAAAGAAGTAGTGGAAAGATCAAAAGAACATTTTGAAAAACAGTATGGCAAACCCTTCCCGAGCGACCCTAGGGAGCAGCTCAGATTGGCCACAAATGCTGTGTTTAAATCGTGGAACAACAAGCGCGCCTGTGACTTTCGCCGCATAAAAAACATCCCCGATGACCTAGGCACAGCAGTGAATGTACAGACAATGGTCTTCGGTAATATGGGCGAAAATTCCGGCACCGGGGTGGCCTTTACCCGTGATCCATCCACCGGCCAGAAGAAAGTATACGGTAATTTCCTGGCCAACGCTCAAGGCGAGGATGTAGTTGCGGGAATCCGTCAGGCTGTGCCGATTGATCAAATGCAGGAAGTGATGCCAGGGGTCTACCAACAGCTTCTGGATGTATGTCACCTACTGGAAAAGCATTACAAGGATATACAGGATATCGAGTTCACCATCGAGAAGGGAAAGCTGTATATGTTGCAATGTCGGTCAGGGAAACCAACGGCCACTGGCCAGGCAGTGGTGAAGATTGCTGTAGATATGGCCTTAGAAGGTCTCCTTGACGAGAACATAGAGGAAAAGGGGAAGAAGAAGGCCCTGCTTATGGTCGAACCTCAGCACATAGACCATATGCTTCACCGGCAGATTGACCCCAGAGCAGAGGCAGAGCCTATTGCCAAGGGGGTAAATGCTTCTTCTGGGGCTGCCACCGGGGCAGTGGTTTTCTCGGCCGACGATGCCGAAAGGCGAGGCAAGGCAGGCGAAAAGGTGATACTTGTCAGACCCGAGACCACCCCTGATGATGTCCACGGCTTCTATGGGGCGCAGGGGATTCTCACCCAAATCGGCGGAGCAACCAGCCACGCTGCTCTGGTAGCCAGGGGTATGGGCAAACCCTGCGTCGCCGGCTGCGACCAAATCTCCATCGACCTGGAAGCCAAACAGTTTACCATAGGCGACATTATAGTCAAAGAAGGAGACATAATCAGTATCGATGGAACCACCGGCAGGGTTTTCTTAGGAGAAATCCCCACCATTGAAGCCCAGATGACCCCAGAGTTACAGACCCTTCTATCTTGGGCCGACCAGGTGAAACGCCTCGGCGTTTGGGCCAATGCTGATTACCCACACGATGCTACGCGGGCCAGGGAGTTTGGCGCCCAGGGGATCGGTCTGTGTCGCACTGAACACATGTTTATGGAAACCGACCGTTTGCCCATAGTGCAGGAGATGATCCTGGCTAAGACAGAACAGCAGCGCCACTCTGCCCTAGACAGATTGCTACCTCTGCAGCGAGAGGACTTCAAGGGCATATTCAGGGCGATGAAGGGACTGCCGGTGATCATCCGATTGATTGATCCACCCCTACACGAGTTCCTGCCCGATCACGATCAACTCCTAGTCGAGGCGACCGAGTTGAGGATAAAATCCCCTGGGACAACCCAACTGGCAGAGAAGGAGAAGATGCTTCAGGCGGTGGAATCTATGAGGGAGCAAAATCCCATGCTGGGGCTCCGAGGTTGCCGCCTGGGTCTGGTTATGCCAGAAATCATCGAGATGCAAGTCCGCGCCATCTTTGAAGCTGCCTGTGAGGTGAAAACAGAGGGCGTCGACGTACATCCTGAAATTATGATTCCCCTTGTCGGCCATGTTAATGAACTGAAAGCTGTTCGCCAACAATTAGAAGGGGTAGCCAAAAAGGTGATGGAAGAGCAGGGAGTGGATATCGACTATAAATTTGGCACTATGATCGAGATCCCCCGTGCTGCTCTCACCGCTGGAGAGATAGCAAAGACGGCAGATTTCTTCTCATTTGGTACCAACGACCTTACTCAGACCACATTCGGCATCTCCAGAGACGATGCTGAGGCTAAGTTCCTAATGAAGTATGTGGAAAAAGGGATCCTCCCTGCTAACCCTTTCCAGACGTTAGACCAAACCGGGGTGGGAGTGCTGATTAGGATGGCAGTTGAAGCGGGACGGCAAAGTAACCCAAATTTGGAGGTGGGAATCTGTGGTGAGCACGGCGGTGATCCTGCCTCTATCGAGTTCTGCCACCGGGTAGGACTCAATTATGTCAGTTGCTCTCCCTATCGGGTTCCGATTGCCCGATTGGCAGCAGCCCATGCAGCCCTGAAAAACCACTGAGTTGCATGACGCCAAAAGACCACCTGAATTCCCGAAATTTCGGGAAGCTCGAGAGACTTCGAAGGTTTTAAATTCTAACCTTCACAGTTTTTGCAGCTTACAAGTTTTCCTGATGCTTGATTCTATGGCTGCAGGAAAAAACTGTTGACATAGAAAGCGAGGTGGTGTATATTAAGGCATACTGTAATCCTTCAATTTATATGTCTCAACCGAAAGGAGGTTTGAAGTGACGGAGTTACATTTTGACTTCCGTGACGTCTTCAGAGCTGCCAGGTTGGGTTTGAGCGGCAAAAAAATGGGGGTCTCCTTTCTGGGGATACTCGTTGCCTACGTCTGCTACCTGGTGCTTACTTATGTTGCCCTGTTATCCAGCGGTCTGGGATGGGGCACCATCTGGAGGGCCTATAGACTTTTCCCTCTGGCAATGGTCGATAAGTTCGCTTGGTATAGCTGGGTCATTTACGGGGTCGGCGTTTTCTTTGCCGTTGTGGTGCTGCTGCTAACCGCTACAGCAGTAGCTAAGATCAGCTACCAGCAACTGAAAGGCGACGACTTTTACTCTATGGGCGACTCCAGAAAATTCGTGGCGAAACACTGGAAAGCGGCAATCCTTTCCCCTATTGGTATTCTGGGGATGGTCGTCGTTCTATTCATTATGGCCATCATACTAGGGTTGCTTGGCAGGATTCCTTGTGGCACTGGTGTTGGGTGTCTCCTTGATACTCTCACCGGCGATCACCGCCACCACCGGTGAGGATACGGTGGAAACTATCACCCAGTCCTTCTCCACGATCTGGAGCCAGCCGTGGAGGTTTGTCACCTACCAGGGTTGGCTGGCGTTCACCCTCGGCCTATCTTCCTGGGTCTTTGCTATCTTCACAGTCAACGCCTTGGGGCTGATGCAATGGTTCCCTCGCTTCTTTATGGGCAACAAGTTAGCTGTGATGACCAAAGAGGCCATTGCCTTCGCCCCTACCTGCAAGACATTTAATCTCATCCTTAGCAAGATCCCTTACTTCCACTTCTTTTTGCCGGATTTCAGTAAGGTGCCAGATGCCAGTGGCACGGTGTTGGTGTCAGGGGTCATAGGTGGGATTATGCTCATTCTGGTCATCTTCCTCGCTCTCTCCTACAGCTTTGCCACCTGGAGTGCCGGGCAGACGCTGATCTACCTGGTATTGAGGAAAAAGAAAGACAACGAAAACCTGTTGGAGAGAAAAGAGGAAGAGGAAGAAAAAGAAGAAAAAGTAGAGAAAAAAGAGGAAGTGAAGGAAGAGGCGGCACCAAAGGAGGAGAAAAAGGAGGAAAAGAAAGAAGGAACAGCACCAAAGGAGGAGAAAAAAGAGGGGAGGAAGGAATAAATGAGCGGGTGGATTAAGAGGGTGAGATTCCTGTGTGATCTTCCCTGAACGTGTTGATTCTGAATGCCAGTCTAATTTCTTCACTGCAGAGTCCGCTGAGAATCCAACAAAATGCGAAAACCTCAGCGGACTTTTTCTGGTTATTTTCCGCTTCTTAATAGCCTCCGGCTGTGTTCATCTTATGTCTTTTGCTTTTTCTTTTCCGCCGCCGGGAAAAGGACATTGTTCAGGATCAACCGATATCCGGGGGAGTGTTTGTGAAGGGTAAGATCCGTAGGGGGGTCACCGACCAGGTGCATATAGTCCTCAGGGTCGTGCCCTCCCAGGAAAGTAAAGGTGCCCTTGCCCAGATTCCCGTGGATGTATTTCACCTCGTCTGTTCCCTTCACCTGTGCCAGGATAGTGACGGACTTTTTTATGAGATTGCGCCTGAAGCCGGTGGTTTGACCAAGGAAACCTTTGATCGTCCTGACATGATCCTGGGTCAACATTGTTGGCACGGGGTCGTATTTGGCAGAGAAGTCGAAAAGGGTGAAGGCGTCAGCCTCTGGTCCCCTCAGTCCTCTGAGATCCTGGGGTGTGGTATCGATATCAGAAAAACCATAAATCAAAGGGTTAAGCTCCAAACGAAAATTCTGAAAAGCGAACGTCTTGGAGAAGTCGAGTCTGGCCTGACAGTCGGGATCGGCAGCATCTCCGTCAAAGACAGCAGGAACAATATCTGTCGTCTCCGCTGCCAAGGCGATATCCAGGGTCTCTGTGGCAGAGCACATAGCGAACAGAAATCCGCCTTCCATCACATAGTCCCTAATCTTTCTGGCAACGGCCTTTTTCTCTTCTGATACCTTCTCAAACCCTAAACTTCGGGCCATCTGTTCGCATTCTCTCACCTGCTGTTTGTACCATGGCTGGTTGCGGTAGCTGGCATAGAACTTACCATACTGCCCGGTGAAGTCCTCGTGATGCAAATGCAACCAGTCATAGTCCCCAAGTCCGCCTTCCAGCACCTCTCGATCCCACAGTGTTTCGTAGGGGATGTGGGCATAGCCGAGGGCTAATCTGACTGCATCATCCCAGGGATCTCTGGTGGGAGGTACATACACAGCGATGCGAGGGGCTTTTTCCAGAAGCACCACCTCCATATTGCTCAGTTCTATCTGACCGTAAATCTGTGAGATTCGGTCCCCATCGATAACAGCGAAGGAGACCCCTTGAATACGAGCCTCCTGAGCTACAGGTTCCGAATATTGTAACATAAAAGAGCCACCCCGATAGTTCAGCAACCACTCTACACTAGTTCCCTGCGTCAGTGCCCAATAGACAAGTCCATAGGCCCTCAGGTGGTCAGTCTGATCAGAATCCATATAGATTAGCATCCTCTGAGCGCCAACGCGCAGAGGGAAAAGGAAAGTCAGAAACAGAAATAGAAGAAAGCGCTTTCTCATATCTCCTTCGAAGAGAAGAAACTACTCTCAATTTGCTTTTCGACTGAACAACCTCGCCGAAGTGATGCGTATTTAGGAAATTTTGCAGCAAGGGCTTTCACTATTTGGGATGCGCTAAGGTGCACACTACAAGAGGTGTTGTAGTTACATTATTCTTATTCCTATTTAATTTGGCGCAGCACGTGTAGCGATTTCAACTTCCGATACTCTCCGGTGTGATACCTCCAGAAAGCGTCCAGAAGAGCCTCGACCTCCCTTTCCAAAAATGGGCTCACCTTCACATTTCTCACCTTTTTCCTCTAAGGGAGAGTCCTCCATCTTGTTTAATGTTTGATGTAGAGTATAATAAGCAGAAGGACTGGGCTGACTGTCGGCGGTCAGATATTCTGTCAATTCGCACACAGCACTGGCGTAGGCAAACTTTTCTATCTCTCGTTTCAGGTTCGGAAAATAGTTAATGCTGGATGCCTCTTTCAGAATGTGCAGTCCGCCAGAGTTCCGGGAGTAAAAGAGAATTTGGCTTTGCGTGACAGGGTTCAATGAGTTGACGAATCTAGTATTAGCTCTCCTGGCTCCCTTGGCCACGGCCTTAATCTTACCGAAATCCTGAGAGTACAGAGTGACGATGTTACTAGTTTCGCTCCACTTGTAATTTCTCAGAACGATCGCTTCCGTCTTCAGAATTGCCATCTTGGAGTTATTTCTTGGCGGATAAATTTGAACGGCATGCGGATTTATCTCAGCCAGTGGAGCAATGCTGTAGCCAACCCTAGGTATATGAGAAGCCCGCTCCAGTCATTGATAGTGGTAACCACTGGGCCGGTGGCCACTGCTGGATCTATTCCCAGTTTTTTGAAGACCATAGGCATCAACACCCCTGTCATTGAAGCGGCCAAAATAGCGACGCACATAGCTACAGCTACTATCACTCCCAGTATAGGATTGTCTTTCCACAGGAAGGCAAACAATCCCACTGCTGCTCCACAGGCAACGCCCATAATCAGGCTGGTCCTTATCTCGCGGTGCAAGCGCTTCCACAGACCTGAAGTGTCAATCTCCCCTAAGGCTAGGCTTCTGACCACCAGGGTGGCCGATTGAACCCCTACATTTCCTCCCATATCCATAAGCACTGGCACAAAGAAAGCTAAGGTGAGCACCGTACCCAGGACATCTTCGAAGTGACTCACTATGGTGGCCGAGCCCATACCGCCAAAAAGGCAGATGACCAGCCAGGGAAGCCTTATGCCAGCCACCTTAACAGGGGAGTGCTCGGTCATCTCCTCTCTGCTGGTACCCACCATCTTTGCTATATCCTCGGAATCTTCCTCTTCGATCACATCTACTATGTCGTCGATGGTAATTTTGCCTACAAGACGGCCTTTTGTGTCAACCACTGGTAGTACCACCAGGTCATACTTCCTGAAGATATTGGCAACCTCTTCCTGGTCGGTTCCCTGCACCACGCTCATTACGTCGCGGTTCATAATCTCGGAGACTCTCTGGTCTGGTTGCGCCAGGATCAAATCCCGTAGAGAGAGAGTCCCTACCAGGTTCTGTCTTCTATCCACCACGTAGACATAGTAGATCTGCTCATCCTTGTTGGCGACATTTCGCACCACCTCGATGGCCTCTTTCACTGTAGCGTTTGGGTCGACAGTGACGAGCTCCACTGCCATAAGACCGCCAGCAGTATCCTCTTCATATCTGAGAAGCTCCCTTATTCTCTCAGAAAGTCCGGGGTCTATAGAGCAGAGCACTTGCCTGGCCACATCTTCTGGCAGGCGAGCTATCAAATCGGCGGCATCATCCGACTCCATCTCTCCCACCAGCCTGGTCAGCCTAGTCTCGTCTGTGCCCTCAATGAGCTCCTCCTGAATGTGCTCGTTCACCTTTGTGATCACCTGTGAGGCGACAGAGTCGTCTAGTAGATTGAATACAAACCTGGCCTCTTCTGGGTGAAGATGATCTATCAGGCCAGCTATGTCCGGAGCGGACAAGTTAGCAAGCAAATTGGAGACATCCCGTTGGGTTTCTTTCTCAATCAATCCCCGGGCATCATCCAAGCCGCCAATCAGCTCACGTATGTTCTCTTGTAGCCTCTGTTGGTGGTTCTGTCCCATACTCGGATTTCTCCAGTCGCACCTCTCTCATCCGGTTTGGGGGCACTACGCTGCCCCCAGAGACAATCAACTTCAGCGCATCTTCTACGCTTATCTGAAGGGGGATTATATCCTCCTTGGGTATGAGAAGAAGATAGCCAGAAGTGGGATTGGGAGTGGTTGGCAGAAAGACGCTGATCGTCTGCTTCCCGGTCTTTCTCTTGGCCTCACTCCAGGACTCGGAGGTTACAAAGCCGATGGAATAGATACCCTTGCGTGGATACTCGAAGAGCACCGCCTGCCTGAGCACCGCCTTCTCCCCAGAGAGGAAAGCCTGACTGATCTTCTGGATGGTACTGTAAATGCTGCTTACCAAAGGCACCCTGGTAAGCATACGGTCGCCTATCTGAAGGATTTTCCTCCCGATATAATTGCTAGCAAAAATCCCCACCAGGAGAATGATCAACATGACGGTTAAGAAACCCAATCCGGGGAAAGGCTTTAACCCTAAAGAACTCGAAAACTTATAGAAAACTCCCTTCAACAGTCCATCCACTTTGCTGAACAAGAACCACAATATATATATTGTGGTTGCGATGGGAATTAGGACTATCAACCCACTAAAAAACCATATTCTCAACTTCTTCCAAACCGATGTCTGCAGACTTCTGCTCAATCTCTCTCACTCTCCTTATTCTTAATGAACCTCACCTTATAAATTTTCTCTCCCTTTTTCAGCATTCCATACTCCTCCCGGGCTTTCTTCTCTATATAATCCAGATCGTTTGACAACAGGTCTCTCTTTCTTTCAAGTTCTGCCTTTTCCCCTTCCAGGATTTCAATCTCCGTTGCCAGGGTTTTCGCTTTGTCTCTCAACTGACGTATTCGAAAAAGACCATTCTCGCTGGTCAGCAGCAGATAGAGAATAAAGAGCAAAAGTGCCAGGAAAGGCCAAAGGACCTTCTTCCCTTTAGAAGGTGCTCTACTGGAGGAATGCCACTGGCCCATTCGGAATTCTCCTGTCCCAACTTGATAGGTTATCAAAACCACTACTTAAAGATACAAGACTAAGACAGAATTGTCAATTAAAAACCCAACTGAAAAATAGAGAGATTTTTTGTAATATTCTGGACATTACGTCAATAATATGAGCCTGATTTGAGAACTGGACTGTAGAGGCGTCAAGTACGTTATCAGGGCTACATAGAGGGTTTGCTTTTGTAGGACAATTCTATTAGCGCATAAATGAGATTATATTAGGATATGAACAAGCAAAAAGGCAGCCTGAGGAAGCTTCTATATTTTTCACGGCCTTATCGTAAAAGAATATTGATAGCTGTGAGTCTTGCCGGTGTGCTGACCCTGATCGGTCTAGTACCTCCTTTGCTAATCAAGCGTTTGATCGACGATATAGTGGGCGCCTCCAAGTGGGATATGCTTACCGGGGTGATATTGATGTTAATAGCCATCCCCATTATTAGAGCGGGCGTTTCGTTCCTGAACAACTATATCATCGCCTATATAGGGCAGAGGTTGGTGTTCGATGTTCGTCTGAAGATGTACCGGCAGCTACAACGCCTTTCTATACGTTTCTACGAGACTATGAAAACCGGCAAAATCGTCTCCCGGATGATGAGCGATGTGGCCATGGTGCAAAATATGATCACCGGTAACACCATAACTATGGTGACGGATATCATCTCGTTTTGCTTCGCTACAGTGATTATATTCTCATTGAGCTGGAAGTTATCCACTGTGTTATTGGGGATCTTGCCTATTTGCTTAACTACAAGTTCTTTATGAGGAAAATTCGACGGAGCAATATCTCTTATCGTTTCCAGATGGATCAAATTACCAACACACTTCAAGAGAGGATAAGTGGGACCCAGTTGGTGAGAGCCTTTGTGAGAGAACGAGCGGAAACGCAGCAGTTTCTTAGTGATACCCGCAGGAGCCCTGCACTATGCTATGCGAGGGGTAATCTGCAGCGCATCCTTCTCCACGGCCTCCAGGATTATCAATGGCGTGGGTTCCAGTGTACTTTTCTGCCTGGGATGCTACCTGGTCATTCAAGGAGAGATAACTTACGGGGCGGTGACAGCATTTATGGCCTATGCTCAAAGATTGCTTGGCCCTGCCTTAAGATTCACCGAGATTTCCAACTTGATCCAGCAGACCCTTGTCTCTGCGGACAGGATATTCGAGGTGTTAGACGCTGAGCCGGAGATAAAGGAGGTTAAGGAAGCCAAAGAGCTTCCGCCTATCAAAGGCCACATAAAATTTGAAAAGGTGAGCTTTGCCTATGTTCCCGGTGAGCCGGTGCTGAACGAGATCGACTTCGAGGTTCAACCGGGGACCACTGTGGCCCTGGTAGGGCACACCGGGTGCGGCAAAACAACCATAGGCAACCTACTTCTCCGTCTATATGACCCACAATCGGGAAGGATACTCATCGACGGACACAATATCGCAGAGGTTACCTTAAAATCCCTGCGCAGCCAGATCGGAGTGGTGCTTCAGGATACTATATTGTTCAACACCACCATAAAAGAGAACATCAAATACGGCAAAAGAAATGCCACGGATCAAGAGGTCATACAAGCAGCCAAGATCGCAGAAATACACGACTTCATTATGAGCAAACCAGATGGATATGAGACCATCATCGGCGAAGGGGGAACAAAGCTTTCGGTAGGCCAAAAACAGCGCATCGCCATTGCCAGGGCGGTAATTACCAACCCCGGGATATTGGTTATGGATGAGGCCACATCCTCTCTGGACTCAGAGTCTGAGGCCCTTATTCAGAAAGCCCTGAAAAATGTCTTGGCTGGCCGGACCTCCATTATTATCGCTCACAGGCTGTCCACCATTGTCAACGCCGATTTAATCATTGTTATGGACAAAGGCAGAATAATCGAGATGGGCACCCACAGAGAGTTGCTAAAGAAAAAGGACGGTTTTTATCGTCAGCTATACCAGAAACAATACGCAGCACTTAAGGCGGCCTAATCCCTGAAGAAGCCGCGGAGTGGGGATGTCCAGCACTGGTTTGTAAACGGGCCTTGCAGATGGGAAAGTCTGATAAAGATACAGAGGCAGGAACTATGAAGAAGCGGAAGGAATCCTCTTTTGGAAACATCAGGAGGCTTATTGGCTCCTATTTAAAGCCTTATTGGCTTAGGATGCTCATAGTAGCAACAGTTACCTCGATGAGCGCTATGGCGCCCTATGCTTTTGGCTACCTGGGCAAGGTTATGGTGGACGATGTGCTCCAGCTATCTCATCACGGAGAGATTGTGAAGAAAACCGTGCCTGAACAGATACACCTCTTGCTGTGGGTCTTTTTGGCTTATGTAGCTGTACATCTGGTCAGTATAGGGTTCACCTGGCTTTACTCGTATAATTTAGCTTATGTTAGCCAACGAATAGTTTACACATTGAGACGGCAACTGCATGAAAAACTTCAACGTCTGCAGATGACCTTTTTTGATCAGCGGCAGACAGGAAAGATAGTGGCCAGGGTCATCGATGATGTGAACGTGATTCAAGGCAACGCCACCCACACTCTAATCAATATCATCTCTCATCACCGGGGCCAGAGTGATTAAGTCCTTTGCTCAGGAGCATTTTGAGATAAAGCAGTTTTTCCGGAAGGCAGCCGAATTCATCAGGTTGATTATGAAAAATGCCCTGCTGAACAACACATTGTCTGCTTTTGCAACTATGATAAGTGGAGTGGGCACAGCAGTGGTGCTCTGGTATGGCGCCCTGCAGGTCAAGGCCGAGAATATGTCCTTGGGTTCCCTGTTATATTTCTATTCAAGCGTAGGTGTGCTCTTCTCACCCTTGATTACCTTGACGAATATGAACGTCATTACGCAGCGGTTGCTTACAGTGTTGGGCAGGGTCTTTTCAATTCTAGACGAAGAGGTTACAATTAAGGATTCAGAGAACGCTGTGGACCTGGCCGAAGTGAATGGAGCAGTCAGTTTCCGTCATGTTTGGCTCAAATATGAAGGGTCGGATGAATATGCCTTAAAGGACATCAATTTCGACGTGCCCCCTGGCTGCACGGTTAGCTTAGTCGGTCCCAGCGGAGCAGGGAAAAGCTCTCTGGTGAATCTTCTTTTGCGTCTGTATGATCCAACAGAGGGAGATATTTTGATTGATGGGCATAACATTAAGGATGTCAAATTGACATCCTTGCGAAGCCACATCGGTCTGGTGCCCCAGGAGGCAATACTCTTCTCCGGCACTATTGCTCAGAACATAAGATACGGACGCTTTGACGCCACCCCGCAGCAGGTGATAAATGCCGCTAAGACAGCGGAGATACATGATTTCATCTGCTCTCTGCCCGAAAAATATGAGACACAGATAGGAGAACGAGGGATGAGTCTCTCCGGTGGGCAGAAACAGAGGTTAGCACTTGCTATGGCCCTGTTGACTGACCCTGCTATCCTTATTCTAGACGATAGTACCTCTGCCTTAGATGCAGAAACAGAAACAAGGCTGTGGGCAACATTGAACAGGATAATGGCCAACAGGACATGTTTTGTTATCACCCATCGCATCTCTACAGCGATGAGCGCTCAGCTTATCCTAGTACTGGATAAGGGTAGAATAGTCGAGAGGGGTACCCACGAGGAGCTTATCGCCAGGAGCGGAATCTACCGTCGACTTTTCGAACAACAACGAACTGCCGCATAGCAGTTATGTCTCCTTTGCTACCTCCTCAACGCTGAGTATCTTTTTAGAGGAGGTATCATAGTATTTTTTGATACACTCGTCACACTCCTGGCAGCGACGGTGATAGCAATCCCGGTGAATTCTCATAGGATACTGGTTTTGGAACGACAACATACATTTAGGACTGCAAAACAGATAGCGTTCTTGATAAGTACCGAAGGCGCAGAAGGTCACTAACATTTCTGCCCGGTGGGCAGTCTTGCCGCACCAATCACAAATCGCGGTTTCTTCCATCTCCTTCTGTTTCCTTCGTTCGGCTACCTCCTCTTCTGTCCAGCCAAACTCAATATAGCTGATATTTGTACTCGGCACTTTCATCCTCACTACATCATCTCTGATGCAAAGTATGTTGCCTTTCTGAGTGTCAAAGGTACTGTCGCATTGCAAGGTAGTGCCATCTTTAAGGTGAACAGTCATCCTACCTTTTTGCTGAGGGGAGATGAAGGATGACCATCCACAGTATGGGCAAATGCTGGTGAAGAGGAATTGCTTAGTTTTGCGGCCACATTCTGGACACCGTCCCTCTTCCAATAGCCTAAGCTGTTTTAGAGACTCTTTTGCTGCCTCCTTCACAGTGGCATCGACATCGGTAATTATCTTCTTTACGGCGCCCTTACCCTTTTTGCTCAGAACTGAAAGTTCCTCCTCCGCCTCTTCTTGTTGTTCCTTAACGACCGCCTCCTTCTTTTGTTCCCTCTCTTTCTCATTCTTCTTATCTTTATGAAGCCTAAGCATTAAAATCGCCTCCTTCAAATTGAGGGTGTCAGATAGATAAGTTGGCGAGGGCCAATATCCTCGCGCAAAATCTGATATTAGCGCCTATCTGCCCGGATGAAACGCAGGCAAATGCAGGCCAGATACTGCGTTTTTCTTTTACCTCTGATAGTGCCGGTAGTCCCGGCAATATTGGGAGATATATCTCACCCGCTCTATGTCACCGGGGGGAGGCACCTCGTCGGATACACCCAGGATAAGCCTGGGATAAAAAAGCTCCACTATCCTCTCAACGCACTCCTGCAATTCCTCCATCGGATGGTCAGGTAGAAACAGGATGGCAGGGATCACATCCAAGAGGATCTTATCCCCTATCGCCTCTTTCGTCTCCTCTAAGCTCACATCCCCCTGAGGAAGAGGAGTGAGGGCTTCCAGTCCGTCGAAGGGCAAGTCCCTAAGATATTTAAGTAGAGGTTGCCGTCTATGTTCTCCCCAAAATTGACTATTCTCACCTTCCCGTAGGAGATTATACCTTCGTAGAAGGCGTCGTAGGAATTATCAATAGCCTGCATTAGCCTTTCCACCTTCTCAGGCACATCCGCCAGGGCGTATATTAGATTTTCCAACCCCATCCCGTATAGGGCCAGATGTTGATAGCCGCTTCGGGGAAGGAAGAACTGGGGCTCGGCTCTTTCCCCGAAGAATTCGTCCCCCTTCTTGAAGTTCTCCTTCACGAATGTAAAAGTCGTGTTCTCAAACAGCCATATCGCTTTTTCAATATCACAATCATTTTGAATTGGATATTTCATGATTCGCCACTGTTGTTCGGAAGAGAGCCCCTGCTCGGTAATCAGGTTACCTTTCGGAGTCTCTGTGATGATGAGCTTCCTCTGCCCGTCTATTTTCTCTTTTATCTTCACCTTATTCGAGTATCTAGGCTTTACAGGCCCCGGAATTCCTGTGAAGTAGCTTATATACCTGATGGATACATCGAGATCGTCGAACAGCTCCAGCAAGCTCATCCGCCTGTATCTTTCAGGTAGGGTTCCCCGGTTCTTGTTGTACCAGTACCACCACTCGATTCGAGGTTGAAAGAAAACTTGCGGGACCTCCATCCTCTCAAACACCCTTAGATTCATTTCTCTCTTCGTCACCTCTATGCCTCCACGACCTCGAATTTCATCATCTTCCCCAACTCTTTCAGGTCATGGCTGTAATCCCCATATGCCATGGCAAGGTGGTGGCCAAAATCCACCTCTTTGTGGAGCAGCTCAACTGCGTCCTCAACTTTGATGTGGGCGCTCAGGGAACATCCTATTTGATTGAACCCGCCTCCTCCGGCTATCTCGCCCTTGGCCACCAATAGTTTAGTCGCCATAGGGTCGAACCGCGCCAGTGTCACTTGCTGCCCGATGTCGAGGGTGAAATCATACCGTATCGTGCCTCCCCAACCGTTGAAGGTGAAGCCTCTTATCTCGTAAGGCAAATCCGGCCCAGCCAATCCCTTCACCTTAAGCGCCGGCACATCGTGGCGGACCGCTACAATTGAAGTGAACCCATACTTCTGGCAGCAAATCCATTTTCCCGACGGAGACTTAACACCGACGCCCTTCAATAGTTTCTTAATTCCATGAAAGTGTGCCACATAGCGAGGATATTCTCTGGCGGTACATCATCCTGGATGTTGTGAACAGCCCCAAATATAAAACCTCCTCCCGGAGCTAGGCACTCTATCCTTTCCTTGACCTGTCTCTTAATCTCTTCTGGACTGCCCTTCGGCAGGGTCCGCTGAGTATCTATGCCTCCTCCCCAAAAAGATATCTCTCTGCCGAACTCTTTTTTCAAGACCGAGGCATCCATACCCTTGGCTGTGGTTTGGAGCGGGTTTAACACATCCACTCCTATCTCTATGAAATCTGGGATCAAATCATAAATCGCGCCGTCAGAGTGAAAGAAACAATAAAAGGGTTGAGGGAAGATCTCCTTCTGGGCTTTGAATAGCTCCCTGTGTCTCGGTTTCAAAAATTTACGATACATCTCCGGAGAGATCAACAGACAATCCTGACCGGCTATATCATCGCCCTCTCTTACGAATTGTATATACTTTCCCAGTTTCTCCGCGGCTATCTTATAGAACTCGATCTTTAGCTGAACGAATTTATCCATAAGTTTACAGGCAAGTTTAGGATTTATGACCAAGTCGGAATAGAACTGCTCGTATCCTCTTATTCGGTCCCGCTCAGTAATGTCACCTGACAAAGGACTCTCTGCCAAATCGAAATAAAACCCCCCATGCTTGGGCATCTTCCAGGTTACTCCCCACTCATCGGTGAATAGCTTGCAATCCTGGTATTCCCTTACCGGAGGGTTTTTTCTCACTACAT
>MVCY01000054.1 GCA_002049985.1 Candidatus Latescibacteria bacterium 4484_181 | reverse complement strand
TTTTTTTGAGCGCCTTTTCGTCAAGGAGTATCTCTTATGATTATTGGGGTGACCGGGGGGATTGCTTCGGGCAAGACCACCGTCTGCAGAATCTTTGAGCGACACGGGGCATTGGTGGTCGATGCCGACAGGATCGGCAGGGAAGTGGTTGAACAGGACAGAGAAGTCCTCTCGCAGTTGGTGATCGCCTTTGGCAAACAGATCCTTACCAAGAATGGGGGGGTGGATAGGCGGATTCTGGGCAGACTGGCTTTTGGAGATCCTGTGGCCAAGAACAAGTTGGATGAGATAGTCCATCCTCTATTGTTGGGGCGGCTCCGAGAGAAAATAGCCCAGACCCGGAAGAACCGGCCGAGCAGGCCAGTAGTGGTAGACGCTGCCCTGATAGTGGAGTGGGGTATACTGAGCTGGTTCGATGCCATAGTGGTTGTGCTGAGCAGACGAGAGGACCAAATCCGAAGGCTTATCCAGAAAGGGTTATCCTTCAAGGAGGCACAACAGAGGTTAAACTCACAACTACCATCAGAGGAGAAGGTGAAAAAAGCTGACTTCGTCATTCATAACACAGGTGATTATGCCATGCTTTGCGAGCGTTCTCAGAAGGTGTGGGAGGAGCTAATGGCAAAGGGCTCCAAAGAGGTAAAAAAGGAGGTATTATAGAGATGCGAGAAGCAACCAGAACCCAGGTAGATACACGCTGGTCCCGTCCAGAGCGGGTTGTACTTGCAGTATCCGTCGATAAAGAGGGCAAGGCGGATATCATTGCCTTAGGTTGGAAGATGAAAACATCCTCTGAGCCTCCAATGGTGGCCATCTCTGTAGGCAAAACCAGATATAGCCATAAGTTAATTTCCGAAGGGAAAGAGTTTGTCCTGGCCGTCCCGGGTGAGGATATGTGGGAGGAGGTCCTCTACTGTGGAACTCATTCAGGAAGGGAGGTGGATAAGTTCAAGCAGACAGGGCTTACACCTCTGCCGGCAAGATTTGTTAAACCTCCTTTAATCAAGGAGTGCATAGTGAATTTAGAGTGTAAAGTTGTAGGAGAGCTGGATACTGGAGATCACACCATCTTTGCAGGCGAAATCCTCAACCACTGGATCTCAGAAGACCAGAGAAGAAATCTCCTCTCCATTGGAAAGGAGACGGGGTATGAGTTTGTTGGTGGGGGCAAAGGGTATAGATTCGGTGTTATCAAAAGATAGACGGGAATCTAAGTCTATGACTAAGTGGTGAGATAAGCGGCTCTGGCTACGGATGGGAAAGTCCAATAAACCTGATTGAAGGGGGAGTTCGATTTATTGGACTTTTTGGCTTTAGTATGAAAGTTCGTTTCCAGGCGGTGAAAAACCAGAACCGTCTTACACTCCCAAGTTACAAAATCCCATATCTGGGACACCGCATCTTTGCTTCTCCCTTGTTTTTGCGGTGAAGTCGGCCATGAGGGATTTTTGCGAAAGAACGGGATTTCCAGCTCAGAACACGCATTCATATAGAGGGAGAAATGGAAGAGCAGAGGGCAACTTCTCTGTCCAGAATGGATACCATTCGGGCGCTGCGCCTGTTTCTTTACAACGGCATCTTCTGGGCTGCCTATGGTCAGGTGGCCGGGGTAATGACGCCGGTGTTCACCGGTTTTGCGCTCTTTTTGGGGCTAAAAGAGTCTGACATAGGTACCATTGCCTCATTTTCTGCTTTAGCAGGGCTGGCGCAGTTGTTCTCTCCATCTCTCACCAGGAATATCCGCAAAAAGTCGCTATTTATCATCTGGGTGGGTTTTGCTGAGATCATAACCGTTCTATCAGTTGTTTTCATCCCCCTTGTTTTGCCGAAGCATCTGTGGTTCATTGGCTTAATAGCTTTGGTAACTGGGGGAACAATTTTGGGACACCTGGTTTCCCCTGTTTTCCAGGGCTGGTTTGCCACGGCGATTCCTCAGCAGATAAGGGCAAGATATTTAAGTAAACGGACTACCGCGGTCTACTTAACGGCGATAATAACCGGATATGTAGCTGGTCGCTTCCTCGACGCACTTAGCGGATATAAGGGATTTGTCTGGGTCTTCTGTCTTGGAATGGCAGCAGGAATCGCTGGCTATCTTGTCTTATTCAGGGTTCCGTTCCCCCAGATGAGAAGTTCTGCCCCTACAGGATTTCTGCCCTCCTTATTTGGTCCCTTCCGCGATCGAGATTTTAGACAGTTATTGATTTTTTATGTCACTTGGGTTTTTGCGGTGGGGATAGCCAGCCCATTTTATACTGTGTTTATGCTCAAAAGGATAGAGCTTAGCTATTCGACCATTGCCATTTTGAACAACATCCAAATGGTCTGTTTCATCTTAGGGTTGCGTTTCTGCGGTGAATTTATTGACCGTTATGGGAACAAGCCCATCTTGCAGATACTGATGGTGCCCCGGGTGTTGATTCCGATTATGTGGGTGTTCAATTGCAAGGAGAATTTTCTACTATTGCCGATAGTGATGGCTTTGAGCGGCTTTGTCTTCTCCGGACTCACTGTGGCCATCAATAACTTTCTCTATGGGATGGCACCTCAAGGGGAAGAGAAGACAAGCTTTTTCGCCAGTTGGGCAGCTTCGGTCAGTTTAGCCAGTTCAACAGCCCCGATCATCGGTGGCAGGCTGGTGGAATATTTTAAGCCGGTTCAGTTCAATATAGGCTCGTTCCCCGTGGGTAACTTGCAGATAGTCTTTCTGGTCAGTGCGATGCTTCTTTTGATCCCGGTTTTCCTATTGAGGAATGTCCAGGAAGCGAAAGCTTGCAGTCCAGGATATGTACTAGGGCAGATACGAAGAGGGAATCCGTTCTCATTTGCTTATAACTTCTTTCTATTTTCTCGGGTGAAAGGCGAAGAGGAGCGGGCCCGGCGTGCCTCCGCTATGGGCAGGTCAAAAAGTCCAATGGCAGTGGAGAAATTGGTCAAAGCCCTGGGTGACCTTAGTCCGCAGGTGAGGAGCGAAGCGGCCAAAGCTTTAGGGGAAACCAAACGAATTGAGGCCGTTCCGCCCCTGGTTGCCGAGCTGAACGACAGCGAGTCAGATGTGCGCTCCGAGGCGGCGCAGGCCTTAGGAAAGATAAAGAGCAAACAAGGGATTCTCCCATTATTGAAGGCGTTAGATGATCCCGACCTCAGAGTCAGAAACAGCGCTATTATGGCACTGGCAGAAATTGGAGACGAAGAGGTGAAAGAACACCTTTTCCGACAATTCTCCGCTCCATTCGACCGCTTTACTTTTCCTAATCTTGTTGAGGCACTCAGCAAATTGGGAGACCGCAGAATAGTTTCCTCAGCTATTATGAACTTGGAACACTATAGTTCTCCGGTTATTAGGCTGCAGATCCTCAACGCCGTCTGCCGGGTGTTGGGGGGTAGAAACCGGTTCTATGAGCTTCTTATCCAGGATGAGCTGAAACAGACGGAGCGGGCTAGCAAGATGTTGAGGAATGCTCAGAAACAGGTGCTTGCAGACCCGAAACTTCCGCTCCAGTTAAGACAGCAAGCTGCCATTTCAATAGAGAAGATGCGACATAATTTTGAGGATGAGCAATACACCCAATTTCTCGAGGATATGCGGCACTTGGTTCCAGCAATTGAGTCTCAAATAGGGGATGTCGCTAGGGTCTCGACAGATACTACATTGGTTATCGACTACATCCGGGCAATTCAAGATTTCCTCCTCCTGAAAAAGACCGAAGATATAAAACCACAGGGAGTTATCTTCCTGATATTTTGTCTCAAGGGTCTGGTGGATATCCTAACAGGCAGAGGGAAATTTGCCTGACAAAGACCCATTTCATGGAGCAACTCGCCGGGAGGGCTCATGCCAAATAGTTCCAATTAAACAGCAATCCGTTCTAGACAAAGCAGTTCTTAGAGATGAAAAGAAACATTGTTCTTAGAAGCGCAGGGCTTGCCCTCTGGCTCGCGGTTATATTTGCTGCCTTGCCAGCCTATGGGTTGCTAGGTCCTATAACTTTAGAGAAGCTTGTGAAGGACTGAAGCCACATTGTCGTGGGGAAAGTCGTAGATCTGGTGCCAAGATGGGTTCCTGGTGCTGTCTATGAGAGGATGTACCCGAGCCAGCAATGCACCGATGTGATCATCTCCATCGAAAGATGTCCGAAAAGTTCCGCTGAAGAGACCTTGACGGCATGGCACTATATGCGTACGTGGAGGTTCTAGCAGAAGGGATAACTTTGCCCGATGGGCAAGTATACAAGCTCGGGGCGACCATAACCTGCTCTAATGGAGAAATTATAGAAATTCCGCCGGATGAACACGAACTTTGTGGTCCACTCTGTTTGGGTGAAGATCGGGGGTATGTGATCGTCCGGTGTTCAGAAAAGGCGAACATCCCCTACTATTTCTGCGAGAAAATAGAGAAGAGTGGACGGACAAGTATATCCGAAAAGAGCCGATCGAGGAAGAGTATGTGCCTATCTATCAGTTTCTGTTTCAACGGGGCAGCTTCAGTGTTGTGGTCCGGCAGATGGGAAAGGGGTGGGATTGAAGACAGTAAAATACCGGCCTCCCATTAGAGGGGGTTGTCAACCGGATTGAAGAGATGGTGGAGATGACAGGAACCGAGAGGATAAGCTTGGTAGAGATGAAAGGTGCGTTTTTACAAACTCCTTCGGCAAAGGCAGACTTGCCGGTTAACCTAAAAAGGGGAGACGGACGATGCCTCTGAGTGGATCATCTCTTCTCCTGCTACCAGGTGATGGGAAAAGAGGAACAGTTGTGTTCCTACCTTGCTGCGGTGGCAGAGAGACACCCTGACATAGAGCTGAGAGGCTTGCCTTGGAACTGGGGATTAAGGAGTTCTTAGACAGCTGACAGTTCCACAAGGCACAGCCAGGGCAGAGGAGATTATGCTGAAAGTTCGCCGGCAGTGGAAGAAGCAACGAGGGCCTGCTGTTCAACATCGGGCTGATATATGAACTGGCAGGGGAGACGAGCAAGCCCCAAGAGACATTCAGGTCATTTTTAGAGATTTATCCTGCCAGCCGTGCCAACCTACAGCAAAATCCGCCGGATTTTCTGCCGCGGCAAGATGCTCCTGCTTCGCTGAGCAGACTGAGCTTTATCCTCAAAAGCCGCTTCACCCCACGGTGAGGCGGCTTTTGAGATGCGATAGGGGAAAATCTACTTTTCCGGGAAAAAACTGAGAAGCCGGCTGTCTGTCACAGCGAATTGGCAACACCCCAGGGATGGTTTCTGGAGAAACAAAGAAATCCGGGCCTCTTTGTACAAGCTTAACGGATTCTCGAATTAATGGCACCCATCTCTGTGACCCATCTCACAAAACGGGGTTGACTTTTAAGCACCTATTGGATATATTATTAAAATTGCAGCAACAGCTGTGTCTCTTCTATCTTGGAGTTTGCCCAGGCAGAAGTCGATATGATAGGAGGAGAGAGAGGTGTTGTCCCCGGATGAGGAACGAGAGCTGAGAGAGAAGGTACGGAGAGAACTTGAGGAGGCTGAGGCCGAAAGGATCCGACAAAAGCGCCTGCTGGAAGAGCAGGAAGAGAAAAAACGGCTGGAGCAAGAAAGAGAGCGGATTATCCTGGAGGAAAAGGAGAAGTTCTATGAAGAACGTGGCCTGCACAAGTATGTTAACCACTTTGGCAGGGTGGAATGGCTCACTCCGGAGGAGATAGAGGCCAGGAAAAAGAAGGTTGTTCGACGCAAAAGGGCCAACTCCAAGCACTCCAAACATCACTCCAGGCCTGCGAGGAA
>MVCY01000053.1 GCA_002049985.1 Candidatus Latescibacteria bacterium 4484_181 | reverse complement strand
GGTGCTTGCTGCCAGGCCAATCTTGTTAGAACCAATCTACGAGGTGGAAGTCAAGGTGCCTCAAGACTATATGGGTGATGTTATGGGAGATCTCTCCGCCAGACGGGGCAGAATCCTGGGTATGGAGCAGAGCGGTAACTTCCAGGTCATAAAGGCCTTGGTCCCTCTGGCCGAGCTCTATCGCTACTCTACAGTCTTGCGTTCAATGACTCAAGGACGGGGGCTGCACTCCCGCAAGTTTTCACACTATGAGGAGGTACCCCGGGAGATCAGTGAGAAGATAGTGGCCGCCGCCAAAGAGGCTCAAAACGGATAGACGATGCCAGGCAGAGGTAGGGGCTGCCAGGGGGCATCGTTGTCGCGCCCCGGTTGATTGGTCAACTTGGCGTATAGTACGATGTGCGGAATGTAAAACGTGGAAAGTGACTCAGAAGTTGCTGTCGGATCACGTTTCACGCATCCCGTTTCACGTCCTGGCAGATTTGCCTGTTGCCTAACAAAGCCTGCCCATCTCCCAGATTTCAACTGCCTGCGGTATGGGTTTATGTCTGTCTGCTCTGCCGTTTCCAAACTGAACAGTAGACAGGGATGTGTTCCACTGCCCGTTTCTCCACCCTGAAAGGGGGTGATTGCCTGTGCTTAGCGCAAAGCGTCTGATCAGTACCACTTTACTGGGATTGCTATTCGGGATTGTATGCTGGCGTCTGGCAGCCTCCTCTGGCCCATTGGTCTGGTATCTGGCCGTGGGGATCATACTGAGCCGCACAGTTATGGGTTTTGCCATTGGAATAAGCGCCTGGAAAATCTGGTGGGGACTGCACGGATTACTTATGGGCATTGTATTTAGCCTCCCGGGAGGCTTCAGTGCCCTGGGGAAAGGTGCATCCATATTTTGGTGGACAATAATATTGGGTGCCGTCTACGGTTTTCTTGTCGAGCTGCTCACAACTGAGGTGCTCAAGGCACCGATGGCTGCGGGAGAGGCTTGAGCATTCACTCCAAATCAGTAACTCTTCTCTAAGTTCTGTATAGGATAGTGGGACATAGAGCGGTGCTTCCGTCCAGGTAGCACCGCTTTCCATTTCTGCCCTCGCCATGAGATAATACAGCCAGCTCTCATTTTTTATTTGCTTTTGAAGGGAAATCACACTATTTTATTTAGTAAGATGGAACAGCAATAACCTGTCCTTAGAGGAGGTTGAGGCATATGTCCGGACATTCAAAGTGGAGCACTATTAAGCGCAAGAAGGCCAAGACTGATCTTGAGCGGGGCAAGGTTTTCACCAAATTGATCCGGGAAATCACCGTGGCAGCCAGACTGGGTGGCGGTGACGAGGAGGCTAACCCCCGGCTCAGAACGGCAATCGAGGCAGCTAAGGCTGCCAGTATGCCCAGCTCCAACATAGAGAGGGCTATCAAAAAAGGAACCGGAGAGCTGCCCGGAGTCAACTACGAAGAGATGGTCTTCGAGGGCTACGGGCCTGGAGGAGTGGCCATTATGGTGGAAGCCACCACAGACAACAGAAACAGGACGGTGGCAGAGGTCAGACATATCTTTGAAAGACACAATGGCAACCTTGGAGAAAACGGCTCGGTAGCCTGGATGTTTCAGCAGAAGGGGCTCATAACCGTCCCCAGGGACAGTCTGCAGGAGGATGACCTGCTGGCTGCGGTTCTGGACGCAGGGGCCGAGGATATTCAGACAGAGGACGATGCCTTTGAAATCACCACCGCCGTCGAAGATCTGGAGAGGGTGAAGCAGGCGCTCAAAGAGAACCAAATCCAGTATACCCAGGCGGAGTTGACCAGAGTGCCCCAGAGCACAGTAAAGGTGGATGGGAAGTCAGCCCAGCAGTTGCTCCGTTTGATGGATGAGCTGGAAGAATGTGACGACGTCCAAAGAGTCTTCTCTAATTTCGATATCGAAGAGACGGAGATAGAAAGATACTACGGTGAGTCAGCTTAAAAGGTGAGGGATCGAAGAAGGATAAGAGGGTAGACATCTGTCTGCAATTCAACTGCTTCTGCCCTCCTCTTTTCCTCTTTTTGCTACATTTGGAGAACCAGTGCTTATCTTCGGCATCGACCCTGGCAGTCGGATAACAGGATTTGGAGTGATTGAATATACTGGAGAGGGATGCAAGCTAAGGGAATCAGGGCTTATTCGACTGTCCCCCCGGCTATCCTTTCCCAAACGCCTCCAGAAACTTTATGTTGATCTGGCCGAGAAGCTAAAACAGAGCGAACCGGATCAGATAGCGGTGGAGGATATCTTCTGCCGGGAGAATGTGAAGAGTGCTTTGAGGATCGGGCAGGCCCGAGGGGTGGTTCTTTTGGCCGCCTCGCAGACAGGGGTACCCGTTGCTGAATACTCTCCCCGTGAGGTGAAGATGGCGGTGGTGGGCTCAGGCAGGGCCACAAAAGGACAGGTCCAATTTATGGTGAAGAGCATTCTGGGACTCTCTGAGCATCCTCCCACCGATGCTGCAGACGCCCTGGCTGTAGCGCTATGCCACGCCCATAAAGTTGGAGCGGCAAGGAGCAGATCAAAATAAGAGTAGATATCCCACCGATTCATCGGTCTTTTCGAGAGATGAAATATCCAAAACCTGCCATCATCAAACCGCTAAAATGGTTAATGCATTAACACGCCTTATAGTCCCATAAATAAGGTCTATTGCTGCCAGAAATGAAATTCTAAATCTCAGTTAACCATATTTGTCTGGCTCCATCGGTCTGGTCTATGATCTCCTATCTACAGGGAACACTCGTCTGGAAAGCACCCACTGAGGTTGTCCTTGATGTGGGGGGCATCGGGTATTTCCTTCACATTCCGCTCTCCAGCTACCAGAAGATAGGAGAGGTGGGCACTCCGGTCAAAATCCTCACCTATCTTTCAGTAAAAGAGAACGGCCTGGAACTGTTCGGATTTGCCACTGCAGAAGAGAAGGAGCTTTTTGAGTCGCTCATTGCCGTTTCCGGCATCGGTCCCAGATTGGCCCAGGCCATTCTGTCGGGAATCTCAGTGAGGGAGTTTCACAGGGCGATAATACAGGCGGATATGGGGACGTTGACCGCTATTCCTGGAATTGGCAAGAAGACCGCTCAGCGGCTTCTGTTCGAATTGAAAGGCCGTTTTCAGGTAGAACAGGAGAAGCCCTCTGACCAGAGTGTCAGAAAAGGAAAATCCGAAAGAGAAGAAGCAGTTTTGGCCCTTATCTCATTGGGTTATAGACGCACAGCCGCAGAAGAGGCAGTGGCAGAGGTAGTGCGGACAGAAGGGGCTGAAGTCCCGCTGGAAGAGCTGGTTAAAAAGGCCCTGAGGTATATCTAATCGGCCTTATAGAAATGGTATCTTTTGATACTGGATAAGCCTTGGTCCGAGAAATTGACTTTCAAGTTGAAAAATCATTCAGATCGAAGCTTAAGAAATCTCTTGAGAATCGCCAGACCCATGAAAAGATTTTGAAAATCCAGGCAATGGTTGAACTTTTCAAAATCTCCCGGTCTGAAGTGAACCCAGATTCGAAAAAAACCCCCTCTGAAGTTTTGCATAGATTCTGCTGAAAAACGGCAATTTTACAGAGAACGTGCTCTATTCTACCCTGAAAAACAGATCGTATGAGGCGTCTCCAGACGCCGATGGAATCGGGCTCTGGAGAGCCCTCCTACAGAGATGGATATATGAAGCCGATGGAATTGTCTGCAGACACCCATGGAATCTGAAAAATGGCAATTTCACAGAAAACCGGCTCTATTCTGCCTTGAAAACATATGTAGGAGGCGTCTCCAGACGCCGATAGAATCGTCTCCGGAGGCCGATGGAATCGGGCTCTGGAGGGCCCTCCCACAGAAATAGACATCTGAAGTGAGTCGCTGTTACTGGCAACAACTCCATTTTTCCGACACAATCTGTACCTGTGCCGAATAAGCCAGGCTTTGACCCCGCAAGTTTGAAATTACACCTTGGGCCTGTATTAAAAGTTGATCATTTAAGGTAACGGCAAAGAACAGAAGGGGGGCGTAGTGCAGGCGACATTTTTGTAAAGGATGATTACCCCTCTGCGACCTCTGCGACTTCCTGGCGGACTTTGCGGTTAAAAATGCCTTTTGATAGGTCGATTCTTGCCCGTCCCGATAGGGACAAGATGTTTGGAGCAAATAGGATTGGCCGTTTATTCGAAGTCCCTTCAGGGACGATATCTCTTTGTTGTTTTTCATAAGTTTTCCGGATCTGGGATAGATTCTCTGGCCACTGTGGAGTGCCAACCCACAATTCTGAGGGAACATTATGCCCCGACGAATAACCACCCCTGATGTAATCGGCGATGACTCGGAGTTCGACTACTCCTTGCGTCCCAGCAAGTTTGAGGACTTTGTAGGCCAGGAGGGTCTCAAAGAGAACCTGAAGGTATTCATCCAGGCGGCTCTTAAGCGAGGTGAAGCCTTAGATCATGCCCTTTTTTATGGTCCCCCCGGCTTGGGGAAGACGACCTTGGCGTACATTATCGCCCGAGAGATGGGGGTAGGGATTAAGACCACCTCCGGCCCGATCCTGGAGAGACCAGGCGATTTAGTAGGGCTGCTTACGGAGCTCGGGCCCAGGGATGTCCTTTTTGTCGATGAGATGCACCGCCTCAGCCATTCCGTAGAAGAGTACCTCTACCCGGCAATGGAGGATTTCACCCTGCAGATCATCATCGACAAAGGTCCAGGGGCGAGGTCGGTGAAGCTGAATCTTGAACGTTTTACGCTGATTGGGGCCACTACCCGGGCGGGACTGCTCACCTCCCCTCTGAGGGCCCGGTTTGGGATCACCGGGAGGCTGGACTTCTACACCCCATCCCAACTGGCGGATATCGTTAGGCGTTCCGCAAGGATTCTCGACATCCCTATTGATGAACAGGGGGTTCTGGAGATAGCCTCCAGGTCCAGAGGCACCCCCCGGGTGGCCAACCGCCTGCTCAGACGGGTGCGGGATTTTGCCCAGATACAGGCCGACGGTGTAGTGACCAGAGAGGTTGCCTGCAGGGCCCTCCAGAGGCTGGAAGTGGACGAAAAAGGTCTGGATGATATGGACAAACGCATCCTTCTCACCATAATTGAGAAATTCGGCGGCGGTGACTGCTGCTCCACGTCTGCTGCGCCCCTTGCCTGATGGTCCCTTATCACGATCTGCTCGAAGAAGGCGTAGACGTGAAGGGTTTCTGGTTTAACCCCAACATTCATCCCTTCGGTGAATACCAAAAGCGAAAACAGTGCCTGGAGTCATTCGCCCAACAGGCGGGCTTTGAAGTCATCTGGAAGGATGAGTATCAACTGGAGCAGTTTCTCCGCGGGGTCGTCTTCCGAGAAGCCCAGAGGTGCGCTTTCTGTTATCATCTTCGTTTAGCAGAGACGGCGAAATATGCCAAAAGGGGAAAGTTCGACTGTTTCTCCACTACCCTTCTGTTCAGCTCCTACAGCCAACACGAGCTGATTCGGCAGATTGGACAACAGGTGGCCGCCGACTATGGGGTGGAGTTCTTCTACCGGGACTGGCGGCCCCAGTGGAAAAAGGCGCTGGAGTACTCGAAAAGTTACGGTCTGTACCGCCAGCAGTACTGTGGGTGTATCTACAGCGAAAAGGAGAGGTATCTGGGAAGGCAGAAGGATAAGAGAGGGTTGTTATGACATTGAACTTTTCCTGGCTATGCGAAAGATAACCCAGATCTCTGTCCAGAAGGGGAATCCTCACCGCAGGTCAATCTTCCTGGACGGCGAGTTTGCCTTCGGCTTAGATGAGCAGATCGTAGCTGAATATAATCTTCAGATTGGCGGCGACTTAGACGATGCCACCCTTCTACATATTCTCAAGAGAGAGGAGACCTTAAAGGCGAAAGAGGCTGCCCTTTGTTACTTAAGCGTTCGTGCCCGCAGCCGCAAAGAGATAGTGGACCGCCTGACCCAGAAAGGTTATGATAAAGATATTGTGGCCCGGGTGGCGGAGGATTTAGAAAGGGTGGGATTGATCAATGACCTAGAATTTTCTCGCGCCTGGGTGAAGGAGCGGCTCCGGGCAAGGCCCAGAGGCCGCCGGATGCTTAAACAAGAGCTGTGGCAGAAAGGCATCCCCAAAGAGGTGGCCGAAAAGGCTATTCAGGAGGCCTTCGAGGAGGTTGATGAGAGACAACTGGCAAAAGAGTTACTGAAGAGGCGCCTCGGCCGATATCAGAACCTGGAGAAGAAGAAGGCAGAGAGGAGAATGGCTGACTTCCTGTTGCGAAGAGGGTTTGATTGGGAAGCTGTGGAAGAGGCGCTGACCGAGGTCTGGGAGGAAAAGAAAATAGATGAAAGCTGACGAAATCAGGGAGACATTTTTAGCATACTTTGAAAATAAGGGACATAGAAGAGTGCCCAGTTCGCCTGTCATTCCTCAGGATGATCCCACCCTATTGTTCACCAACGCAGGGATGAACCAGTTCAAGTTGGCTCTGTTGGGCAAGGAGAAAAGAGACTACAGCCGAGCCACCTCTTGCCAAAAGTGTATCCGAGCCAGTGGAAAACACAACGATTTGGAAGAGGTTGGCAGGACCGCACGCCACCACACCTTCTTTGAGATGCTGGGCAATTTCTCTTTTGGCGACTATTTCAAAAAAGAGGCCATTGAGTACGCCTGGGAATTTATGACTGAAGTGCTCAGGCTGCCTACCCAAAGATTGTGGATCTCCGTCTACAAGGATGATGACCAGGCATACGCAATCTGGAACAGCCGCATCGGGGTGCCTGCAGAGAGGATAGTGAGGCTGGGAGATGTGCAGCAGGGAGATGAGGAGAATTTCTGGAGTATGGGTGACACAGGTCCCTGCGGACCCTGCTCCGAGATACTCTTTGACCAGGGGGAAGAGATGAGCTGTGGACCCCACTGTGGCATAGGCAAATGCAATTGTGACAGGTACCTGGAGCTGTGGAACTTAGTCTTCGTTCAGTTTGATCGTTCTCCAGACGGAAACCTGACTCCCCTGCCTCGTCCCAGCATTGACACGGGAATGGGGTTGGAGCGGATTGCTGCCGTAATGCAGAAAGTCCAGTCGAATTTCCAGACAGACCTGTTTCGCCCCATCATCGCCGAGATGGAGGAGATAGTGAGAAGGGGCTACTCTTCTGGCCCAGAAGGGATGCCTTTTCGGGTGATCGCCGACCATGTCCGTGCCCTCACCTTTGCTTTAGCCGATGGGGCCTTGCCGTCCAATGAAGGCCGTGGCTACGTGATACGCCGTATCCTCCGACGCGCCTGCCGGTTCGGACGCACATTGGGGATGACCGAACCCTTCCTCTACAGGTTAGTGGGCCCAGTAGTGGATATAATGGCAAGGCCCTACCCGGAGTTAAAAGAGAAGAGAGAGTACGTGGCCCTGGTGATTAAAACCGAGGAGGAGAGATTCGGAGAGACACTGGATCAGGGGCTGGAACTTTTCAGAAAGGCCGTCCAGGTGGTCCAGGCCTCAGGCCAAAAGACCATTCCCGGTCGGGAGGCGTTCCGACTTTACGACACCTACGGTTTCCCCTTAGACCTCACCGTCGATATGGCTGAGGAGATAGGGCTACAGGTTGACTTAGAAGGTTTCCATGAGGAGATGAAGCTGCAGAAGCAGAGGGCAAAGCAGGCATCCCGATTCAGAGAAGAGGAGAACCAGTGGACTATCCTCTCTGAAGGGCCGCATTCCCGATTTATTGGATATGACCATGAGAGGGCCACGGTTGTGATCCGAAGAATGAGGATGGCCACCGACTACATAGATCTGGTCTTGGATCAGACCCCCTTCTACGCCGAAGCCGGAGGCCAGGTGGGCGACAGAGGAGAACTCCGGGGTGAGGGCATAGAGATAGAGGTGACCGACACCTTCCGGTCCGCCGATGCCGTTGTTCATCGGGGGAAATTGCTAAAAGGGAATATTCGGGAGGCAAAGGGCTCTCTTACTGCCCAGATTGACAGTCAGAGGCGCTCGGCCACTGCCCGCAATCACACGGCCACCCATCTGCTTCAAGCAGTCTTGCGCCAGGTTCTGGGAGAACACGTCCGCCAGTCAGGCTCTCTGGTGGCCCCGGACAGGCTCAGGTTTGACTTCACCCATTTCTCCCCACTCAGTCCTAAGGAACTGGAGAGGGTGGAGGCCTCAGTAAATGCCAAAATTAGGGAAGATATCCCTGTCTCCACCTTCGAGACTTCTCTCGAGGAGGCAAGAAGGATGGGGGCTTTGGCCTTTTTTGGGGAGAAATATGGGGAGAGAGTCCGTCTGGTGAAAATTGGGAAGGAAAGCCTTGAACTGTGTGGGGGAACACACGTGAAGGCCACCGGCCAGATCGGGCAGTTCAGGCTGGTCTCGGAGTCCGGGATTTCAGCCGGGATAAGAAGGATTGAAGCGGTCACGCTGTTTTCGACTCCAAGATCGACAGGTTAGTTGCTCAGGCCACTTTGGTTGACAACGTGAGGGTGGTGACGGCGAAGATAGAAGTGGAGGATCGCCAGGGGTTCCGACGGATGGCGGATATTTTGAGAGAAAAATTGGAAAATGGTATAGGAGTGCTGGGTGCAGTGCTTGACCACCGGGCGTCTTTTCTGGTGGTGGTGACCGATAACCTGATTCACAGTCGAGGCCTGAAGGCAGGCCAAATCGCTCAGGAGATTGCCAGAGTAGCCGGGGGGGGAGGTGGAGGGAAACCACACTTGGCCCAGGCAGGGGCAAAAGACCCGAGGGCGGTCGAGCAGATATTGGCCAAAGCAAAGGAAATTATTGTAAGACAGTTTCTAAGGTCAGAAAAGTAGGGAAATTCTTTTGGCGGTTGTTCGGAAAACCACAGATGAGCCGCGGAGTCACCGAGAAGACATAGAGGAAAGATCCGTTTGAAAGAGTCTTCATCCTGATATCGTAAGGTGTAAAGGAAAGAAAGAGCTATTTGCTTACCGGTTTTCTGTGTCGCCGTGGTTGATTGGATTTTCAAGGGTTCTTTTTGGGGGACAGATGTCAACCTTCGAATACCTGATGCGAGTGAAACGGGAAAAAGGGGCAGGATATCTGCTGCTGTTAGATCCAGACCGCCTGGACAGAAAAGCTCTGGCAGCGCATATCCATTGCTTGAATGCCAATGGCGTTGATGCCATTCTGGTTGGAAGCAGCTTCCTGCTTTCCAATGACTTCGACCAGGTAGTGGAGCAGATCAAAAAAGAGGCGAAGATACCGGTGATCATCTTTCCTGGGGGGATATATCAGATAAGCCCCAAAGCCGATGCGATCCTTTTCCTTTCGTTGCTCAGCGGTCGCAATTCGGAGTTTTTGATCGGCCAGCAGGTCAAGGCTGCCCCTATCTTAAGAGACTATGGTCTGGAGTCAATCTCCACTGGCTATCTACTCGTGGAGTCAGGCAGACCCACCACGGTTGAGTATATTAGCAACACCCCTGGCTGGCAGCTCTTTTGTGGTTATTGGAACCGCATTGGAACAGAATAATGAGCCCACCTTGCTGGAAGAATTCGCCAAGGCTATCCATATAAGGGAAGGCTAAGAAATCGTGTCTCATAATTCCTACACTACTCTGGTTACCTGAGAAGTGCCGAGTCTATTCAACCCAATTATGCTGTAGCGGCTTAACTTGTTAATCCAAAGGGCCGAACAAAGAGATGGAACAGTCCTTAGCAATGATTGCCCAGGGGGTTGGAGACGGCATCTCAGCCGTGGTGGCCACCCCCCACATCCTCGTCCCCCTGAATGCTAATACCAGGTTGTCCGAGATCTGTGAGCGAAGGTTCGAAGAGCTCAAGGAGAGGGTGGATGAGCAGGGCATTAATATTCGTCTGTTCCTGGGTTCGGAGATACTCTTCCAGTTTGACCTCGTTTCAATCTGTCGCCAGAGGTTGGGGACTCTGGCTGGCAATGGGAAATATCCCTTGATCGAATTTCCCCTCAATTCCCTTCCCCATGGTTTTGAAGAGGAGCTGTTCCGACTTCAGCTTTCGGGATTCGTTCCCATTATAGCGCACCCGGAGAGAAATATGACGCTCTCCAGAGATGTGGAAAGG
>MVCY01000005.1 GCA_002049985.1 Candidatus Latescibacteria bacterium 4484_181 | reverse complement strand
CCCAGATATTTTATCCTGGCCAAGCTTGGCTCAATGTGGCATATTCCACCCCTTGTGTTGTTGCTAATTATTATAGTGCTTTTTATCCCAGCTCTCTGGAAGAGTCGCGGGGAGATAAAGGTCGCCTTTGCTGCAGTCGGACAGAATCTAAGACAAAGGAGAGTAGGAAAGCAGGAAGAGAATTAGGTCAACATTAATCAGAAACAACCGAAAGGAGCTAGACAAATGCAAATAGGACATTTTGCTGTAGCTTTGGCCATAGCCACTTATGATTGGAATCCAACCACTGTGGGCGTGGTGATGCTGTCTCACTGGCTGCCGAATGCAGATGTACTGTTGATTAAAGCAGGTTGGGCCAAAGATGACTTCCACTGCACTGTGACGCATACCTTCTTGTTCGCCCTGATAGTCAGCGCTCTCTTCTTGCCTTTCTCCACCCACTATGCGAAATTTGTCCTCATAAGCATTGTGGCCCATCTGCTCGCCGATTTGCCCAGCGATATCGGGCAGATGCTTTTCTGGCCACTGTCCAAGAGAAAGTTCACCTTAGCCTTGTGGAAAGACACAGGCTATTGGGGGGTGGAAACTATGAAAGGCGGTTACAAACAGATATCTACCTGGATAGTGGAGCTGGCTGCATTCGCTTTCCTTTTCTACCGATTCACAGTGATTTTCTGAGCACAGAGAGCATATATACCCAGGGGGTACTTTCTCTGGCCGTCTTCATAGGCAAAGACCTTAAATTTTATGTCAAGTCTTTGGAACCATCTAATGAAAAATGAGACACAGGATGTTGCCTTAATAGGCCTGTA
Source organism: Candidatus Latescibacteria bacterium 4484_181 (assembly GCA_002049985.1). GTDB lineage: Bacteria > Latescibacterota > MVCY01 > MVCY01 > MVCY01 > MVCY01. Next base: position 13,409 of record MVCY01000005.1, on the reverse strand, counting down.
GGGGAAAGCAATTTTGACCTTGCCCTTTGCTTTTTCATCTTGCAATGAAAATGTCCATAGGTATCGGACATTACAATGATCGCTGAGGATGGGCGTTCAAAATGTAGCTGCACGCCTATTCTATAATTGAACCATCGTTCGTTGCACATTAAAGGAACGAAGGGGTGAGTGCGTATGGGAGCTAAAATAGACGATCTACGGGGCATCAAGGTTCATCCCCACAAGGTGGAGTTGTTTCTCTCCTCTGCCTCAACCCGGCGAGTGTTTAAACTTCTGTTGAACAGAAGGCCAGGCGAGGACTCTTACATAGAGAAGATCGCTCGGCGCTACTGTGGAGAGAAGGGTCTGTTTGGTACCTTGGAACAGAGATTGATGTATCCGCTGTTCTATTTACTTATGGAGGTAGCTCGAATTGGGTTCTTCAAAGTTGACAGGGAATTCATTCGGGAACAAATTTTCAATCAGCCCCTCTACTTAAAGGTTATCCCTTTAGTCTTAGAAAGCGTCGCTGAGCTGGGTCTCACCCGCCCGCAGAATTTTGTGAGCCCTTTGTTGGTGGTCTGGAACTTTACCAATGCCTGCAATCTTAAATGCAAACACTGCTATCAAGATGCTACCAGAAAACTTCCCACTGAACTTTCTCTGGAAGAGCGTCTGGATGTAGTGGACCAGTTGGACGAGATGAAAGTCCCTTTTTTGGCCTTCTCTGGCGGTGAGCCCCTGATGGACAAAGAGATCTGGAAGGTAGCAGAGTATGCTAAGCAAAAGGGTATCTGGTTAGCTCTGGCCACAAATGGAACTCTTATCACAAAAAAGGTGGCTCAGCAGATAAAGGAAGTGGGCATAGACTATGTAGAGATCTCCGTAGACAGCGCTGACCCTCAAAGGCATGACCAGTTTCGAGGTGTCCCTGGATACTGGGAAAGAGCGGTCCGCGGCATAAAGAACTGTGTTGAGGTTGGGTTATCGGTGGGACTGGCTGCTACTTTCTCTCAATTCAACTTTGAGGAACTGGACGACCTATATCAGCTTGCTGTTGAGTTGAACGTGGACAAGTTTTACCTGTTCAACTTTATCCCCACAGGCAGGGCGAAACAGATAGCTAACTGGGACCCTTCACCCCAACAGAGAGAACAAATGCTAAAGCGAATGCACAGCTTTATGTTGGAGGAGAAGCTCTCTGTTTTAACCACCGCACCCCAGTTCAGTCGTGCCTGTATGCAAGCTGCCCCAGAAGGGCCTTTGCCTACCTCACATTACAATCTAGGTATAGGTCTTTCGGCAAAATACATTGCTCGCTATGTGGGCGGTTGCGGTGCTGGTCGAGTTTACTGTGCCCTGCAGCCCGACGGCAAGGTTACTCCCTGCGTATTCATAGGCGACTTAGTGGTAGGAGATATCCGAAATCAATCATTCAAAGAGATCTGGCGAAATTCAGAGGTGCTCAATGCCCTCCGCGACAGAGATAACCTGAAAGAGAACTGCCATTCATGCCAATTCCGCGACTTCTGTGGTGGATGTCGAGCACGGGCGTGGAATTACTTCAGAGACATAACCGGACCAGACCCCGGATGCATCTATAATAATGAGTTCTGGAAGAAAGCAAAGGTTCAAGAGAAAGAGAGTAATTAGTGCCTCAGCCTCCAGTTCTAGTCCCCCTGATATTTGATTCCTAAGATCTTAGAAGGCAGCCACTTGTTTCAAGAAGGCAGGGATCCTAGCCCAAATTCAAAAACAGCCAATGGACATCGAAATAGAGAATCCGCTTTGGTGGCTGGTCTATCACTCACCAGTCACTAAGACGAAACAATGTGATAGAATATTCGGTGCCCTTTCGATGTTTTTTCAGTCTTCAACTCTCCGGTTCTATGTATGAGGACCCTCCCCGATGGGAAAAGACTCTGATTTGTTAGAGGGCTTAGATGAGAGACAGCGAGAAGTGGTGACTCACACTCAGGGTCCTCTCCTGGTTATTGCGGGACCAGGAACAGGTAAGACCCTGGTCATCACACACCGCATCGCCTATCTCATCGCCCAAAAGATGGCCAGACCCGAGGAGATTCTGGCCCTCACCTTCACCGACAAGGCTGCGCGGGAGATGGAAGAGAGAGTGGACATTCTGGTGCCTTACGGTTTTGTCAATGTTCAGATAGGTACGTTCCACTCTTTCGGGCAGAGCCTTCTGCGGGAATATGGCCTGCAGATCGGGGTGGATCCTGACTTCAAGGTGCTCACCCCCCCGGAGGTTATGATCTACCTGAGGCAGCACCTGTTTGAGCTGCCACTCACCTACTATCGTCCCCTTTCCAATCCCACAAAGTTCCTCTCCGCCATAGTTAACCTCATAAGCCGAGCTAAAGATGAAGATGTCACTCCAGAGGAGTATATTCAGTATGCTGACCTGCTTAAACAAAGGGCACAGGTCAATCCAGATGATGGAGTCCTGAGAGAAGAAGCAGAAAAAGCGGCAGAGCTTGCACAGTTCTACCAGAAATATGAGGAGCTGCTTCTCCAGACTGGATTCATTGATATACCCGGGCTTATTTCGCTTCCTCTCAGGCTTTTGAGGACCCGACCTAATATCCTGGCCCAGTTACAGTCGAAGTTCAAGTATATCCTGGTAGATGAGTTCCAGGACACGAACTACTCCCAGTTTCAATTGGTCAGACTCCTGGCTGCCAGACATCGAAACATAACAGTAGTGGGGGACGATGACCAGAGCATCTACAAATTTCGCGGCGCTGCCATCACCAATATCCTCTCCTTCTGCGATGTCTACCCTGATGCGAAACAGGTAGTGTTGACCAGAAACTATCGCTCTACCCAGCCTATTTTAGACACCGCCTATCGTCTGATCTTGCATAACAATCCAAATCGCTTAGAGGTACGGAGGAATATTGACAAGCATATCACTGGCGTCGGTGGCGATGGGCTGCCGGTGCGCCATTTCCATTACGACAGTCTCCCCGGCGAAGCCGATGCGGTGGCCCGAATGATCGGGGAGCGGATGGACAGAGGAGGATATAACTACAGCGATTTCGCTGTGCTGGTCCGCGCCAACAGCCATGCCGATCCTTTCCTGCGAGCACTGAATATGAAGGGGATTCCCTGGCGGTTCAGCGGCAACCAGGGGCTTTATGATCGGGAAGAGATAAAGACCCTGTTGAGCCTACTCAAGGTGATTCGTGACCCCGACGACAGCGCCAGTCTCTACCACCTTGCCTCCTCTACAGTTTATCAGATTAACCCTTTAGATATGAGCCGCTGTCTCGGATACGCCCACAAGAGCAAAGTCCCACTTCGTCAGGTATTTCTCAGCTTAAACGAACTTGAAGAGGTCTCTGCTGAAGGCAGGGCAACGGCCGAGAAGCTCCTGGCCGATATTGACTATCTCAACCAGTTGAGCATGAGAGCTCCCACAGGGAAGGTTCTCTACGAGTTCCTCACCCGTACCGGATGGCTCAAGAGACTTACCTCGGAGAGCTCTGTCCGCAACGAAATCCAGGTGAAAAACATCGCTCAATTCTTTGAAGTAGTGCAGAAGGTGAGCGAGTTTGTGGAACACGATCGGGTGCCTTTCACCTTGGAATATTTAGAGATGCTCAAAGAATCAGGCGATAACCCCCCCGTGGCCGAAGCCGACTTCGATCTGGATGCAGTCAATGTCCTCACAGTCCACCGGGCAAAAGGGCTGGAGTTCCGGGTAGTATTCCTTGTCTGTTTAGTTCACGACCGATTCCCCAGCGAGAAAGGGAGGAAAAGAGGCAGAGAGATAGCGCTTCCGGATGAGTTGATTAAAGAACCACTGCCTGCCGGAGATTTTCATTTGGAGGAGGAGAGGCGGCTGTTCTATGTGGGAATGACCAGGGCCAAAGAGGAGCTCATCCTCACCTCCAGCCGTGATGTAGGGCTGAAGAAACCCAAGAAAGTGAGCCAGTTTGTTATCGAGGCCTTAGACCTTAAGAAGGAAGAGATTATTCCACACAAGGCAACCAGCATTGAGGTGATCAACAGGTTTGGTTCCGTCTTGGAAAAAGATGCCAGGTACTTGCCGGCCGGCGATGGCCTGTTCACCCTCTCCAGCCAGCAGGTGGACGATTACCTGACCTGTCCGCTGAAATACAAATATATTCATATCCTGCGAGTTCCCATCCCACCGCATCACACAATGATTTACGGCAAGGCCATCCACAGGGCAGTAGCTGAATATTACCAGGCCAAAAAACGTTGTGAAAAGATCACCTTGGATAAACTTATTTCCGTCTTCGAAGGCTCCTGGAGCAGTGAGGGGTTTCTCACGCGAGAGCACGAGGAGAGAAGGTTGGCCCAGGGTAAAGAGGTCTTGAAAAGATTTTTTGAACAGGAACAGCAGAAAGATGAGATTCCCACCTATGTGGAGGAGGAGTTCTCATTTGTCCAAGGGAATATAAAACTGATTGGCAGATGGGACAGGGTGGATGTGACCCAAGAAGGAGGGATTATCATCGACTACAAGACCTCTGAGGTGCGAGATCAGGGCAGGGCAGACAGTGAGGCCAGAAACAGCGTTCAGCTTCCCATTTATGCAATGGCCTACCGAGAACGCTTTGGCCAATTGCCTGTGGGTGTCGAGTTTAGATTTTTAGAGACAGGCCTGGTGGGGAGATTAAAGAACCTGGAGAGACGGATTGAACAGACGAAGGCGAAGATTGAAAAGGTGGCCGACCGGATAAAACAACGGGATTTTTCTCCCTCCCCCCAGTATATGGCCTGCGAATTCTGCCCCTACCGTGGCATATGTCCTTATGAGGAGAAAAGATAGCGATAGAACGGCCGGACAATACCTGAACATGGGTATGGTCAATTGGTATCTGGAAAAAAGCGCAAGCTAGTCAAATTTCCTCACTTATTGGTTTTGAAATTTTGCGTTCTCAGCGTCTCCCTGGCGCCATTTGCGGTTAAATTTCAGACTTAGCTATGATTAGATTTATCCACACTGCCGATATCCACTTAGACACCCGATTCACCGGAATCAGGGATGAGTCGAAACGTAAACAGAGAAGGGCAGAACACCGACACTGCTTTACAAGGATCATAGACATAGCAGAACGAGTCCAGCCTGATTTTCTGTTGGTCGCCGGCGATCTCTTTGAACAGACCCATTTCTCCCCTGACACCATCAATTTCATCGTCCGACAACTGGAGAGAGTCTATCCTCTGCCAGTATTTGTGGTTGCCGGAAACCACGACCTCTTAGTTGCCGGCTCCCCTTACCTTACCTGGGAATGGCCATCTCATGTGCATATCTTCAAAGACGGGCAGTTTCAAAGCATAGCGTTAAAAGATGAGGTGGTGATTCACGGCGCATCGGCTACCCAACAGAGCGGTTTCCTTAACCTTTTGCGCAATTACAACGTCCCCCAGGACGAGAGGATACACATTGTCCTGTTTCATGGCTCCGAGGCTACCGACAGAAGGGCCGCTGAGCAGTGGGGAAGTTGGCTTCCTTTCACTTCCGAGGATATCCTCTCCTCTGGTGCTGACTACTATGCCTTAGGTCACTACCACTCCTTTCGCTCAATTCCTTTCCAACAGAAAGAGGTGAAAGGCTATTACCCCGGTTGTCCTGAACCCACAAAGCTCGATGAAACGGGACCTAAATACATCCTGAAGTTAAAGCTGGAGAAGGGCAGACCCATCCAGGTAGAGAAAATCCAGGTTCAAAGCCGGCAGTACCGAGAGGAGATCATAGACTGTGATGGGTTCAAGGACAGAAACCAGATCCTGGAACGTATAAGGGAGTTCGGCAACAAGGATGATGTGGCAAAGATCATCCTGGAAGGCTACCCAGATCCTGCCTTAGAGCTTGATCTGGAAACTCTACGAGAAAGTGCCAAGGATTGGTTCTTCACTGTTGAGATTGAGAACAGGACCCGCCCCGATTATCGACCCGACCAGATGGATAACCTCCTGGCTCTCCGCTTCCACGAACAACTCCAAGAGGCCAAGGCCCAGGGCAAAGGCAATTCACGAGATATACAGGTGCTCGAAGAGGCAGAAGTGTTGGGGCTGGATGCACTGTTAAGAGGACACATAAGAGGCTATGAGATTTAAAGAGATATTTGTAGCAGGGTTCGGCTGTCTTGGGCAGCTTCGGCTGCCACTGGAGGGCCAATTTAACCTCATCTTGGCCCCTAACGATGAGGGGAAGACCACCCTTCAGAATTTCATAACCGCTGTTCTTTTCCCCTTCACTCAAAAAGAACTGCGCCAGAGATTTAAACCCTGGACTCACCAGGTCTATGGAGGAAATCTGAGATACTCTATGTCCAATGGGGAAGAATTTGAGATTCATAAGCAGATAAAAGAGGGAACTTCCAAGACCGATGTAGTGAGGCTTTTCCTTAAACCTTCCAACCAGGAGGTCACCGACCGCTATCCCAGCAGCCGTCAAGGCCCGCTGATTGCCGAAACACAACTGAATATGACCAGAGAGAGCTTTGAAGGTATCCCGGTGATAAAGCAGCTCCAGGTGGCCGAAATCGGCGACGACAGAGTGAGAAGAGGCGTTACGGAGAAGATAAAATCTCTGGTGGCCACCGGAAGGGAAGATATGGGACTAGAAAAGGCCCTGGCAAAGATAGAGGCTCGCCTGAAGGAGATAGGCAAAACTGATCGAGGGCCAGGTACTGAGGCGGGTAAAGCGGCCAGTCGGGTACAAGAACTGGAAAGACAATATCAGAGCCTTAAAGCCCTACACACCGAACTGGAAGAGGTGTTGGAAGAGATAAGGACTCTGAAACAGAGGGTCGAAAGACTCAAATACCGAGGAAGAGAGCTGAACTACCAAGTAAGAAAGGCCAGGCTCCTGGATCTGAAAAGGAGATGGAATGAGGCAGAAGCTCTCAAAGCCTCTTACGAGAAAAGGTACCAGGAGCAAATTCCCGATGCAGAGTTAGTCCGATTCTTAGAGGAGAAACGAAATGAACTGCTCAAATACAAAAAGATAGACCCCCAGCGCTTGAAGCAGCTTCAATCCAAATTGGCGGCGGTGAAAGAGAACAGCATCCGGGCAAATCAGACCCAGAAAGACATCGACGAGCTGAAAAAGGAGCTAAAGTCCTATGAAGCAAAGGCCGTAGCCTACCCGGAGATTTACTCTATGTTTTCGGTGACAGATATTCGCATCCTGAGGGGACTTGAGCAAAAACTCCTCCACTGCCAGCAGATCCTCTCGCAGCAGGAACCTCAATACCAGGTGAGAACAGCCCAGAGAGTCCAGATAAAAAGTCGCTTGGGCTACACAAGGTTGCTGTTTAAGATAAGTGCAGCTTCTTGTTTGGCCAGCCTTTTCTCGCTGTTCTGGCTTCCTCTGTGGGTAGTGGGAATCACTGCCCTGTTTGCTGCAGTGGCAGCACTCTGCAAGTTCAGGATCAAGAAGGCAAAGGAGAGCCTGAGAACACTTGAGCAGAAAATCGAAGAGTGTAGAGCCCAATTTCTCGTGTCTACAGAGAAGCTAATCAGTGATTTTACACTGGCAGAGTCGACGTTGCGCAAAATTCCTGGTCTGGTGCAGCCAGAGCTACCCCAAAACTTGCAGAACACCTCAGATTTTCAGGAAATAAAAGAGTTGGTAAAACTTTGGGCAGATTTTTACATGGAGGCAGAGGCAAAGCTTCTCCAGTATACAGCCAGTCAGGACTACGACCAATTGTACGAAAAACTGATCGCTTTCCAGCAGGTTCGGGAAAGGATAGAGAAACTTCAGGATGAAGTGGCCAAGAAGCAGGGTAGGGTGGAGGATTTGGACCAAAAGACCCAAATCCTGCAGGAGGAGGTGTTCCAAACCCTTAAGGAATGGTGCCCAGAGGCAGAAGGAGACCGTTCTATAAAAGTCGCAGAAGGCTACATAGAGCAGATAAAAGAGAAACAGGGCGATTACGAGGCATTAGAGCGAGATCTTAAGAGTTTAGCAAATCTGTTGGAAGGAAAAGACCCGTCCGCTTTCCTGGGGGAAATGGGAAGGAACCAGAAATTGGTGGATGAGCTTGTAGATCAGGAACCTCGCTTGGCTGAGCTTGAGGTAGAGTGGACAAAGCTTTCCCTTTATGAGCGGCAATATCAAAGGATAGAACGAGAATTGCAGGAACAAAGGGACCTACTTGTCCGGAAAGAGACCGAGAGGAATGAGAAACTGCGGGGCAAACCCGAGTTGGCCGATGTGGAATCTGACTTAGAGGATGCCCGCCGAAAGCTGGAGAGGATTCACCTTTACCGTGATGCTCTTCTGAAGGCCCAGGAACTTCTCCGAGAGGCAGGCAAGAGGGTTTACACCGACATCGCCCCTAAGCTCAATCAGTTTTTGACCACTAAGCTCTCCCAACTCTCCGGCGGCCGCTATTCAGAGACCTCAATGGATGAGAACCTGAATCTGAGGGTGAAAATCCAGGGACTGGGTAGTTATGAGGACGCTGAGGTGTTGGGTGGGGGCATGCGGGCTGGCCTCTACATCCTGTTGCGAGTGGGAATACTGAACCTGATAGCCGAAAAAGGGGGAGAACTTCCCCCTCTGATAATGGACGAGGCATTTAGCTCCTTCGACGACTTCGGCCCCAACCGACTGGAGAAAATGGTTAACCTCTTATGCGATGTTCTCCGACAGAACCCCAACCTGCAGTTGATCTACTTCACCTGTCAAGAAAAAGGACAATATATCCCAATAAAACAAATACTTCAGTCAAAATTTTCAGATGTCAGTGAGAAATCGGTGGGTAATTTCAGGGTAGCTGGTGCCTCCGGGTTAAGTCATTAGTCAGTGGTCATTAGTCATTGGGAAACTCGATTTACCAGATCTTGTTGAAGAGTTACTGGAACACAGCCTTTAAGCTTTCACGCCGTGCGACAGGAGATTCCGTTTCCGACAACAGAGTCTGGAGTTTAGAGTACCCGATTATGCCGAAAGAATCTTTATCCTTACCTCTCACCAATTAACCAGTATTACACTCAGGAACTCGTCGGTTTGAGATTGACTACCAAGGGGCGTTGAATGATGGCCGAATGGATATATGTCTCCGATATCGCCTGTTACGAGGGCAAAGAGGTCACTGTGAAGGGGTGGTTGTACAACAGAAGGTCCAGCGGGAAGATTCACTTCCTTCAGGTGCGAGATGGAACCGGAACGGTTCAGTGTGTGGTGAGCAAAAATGATGTCTCCGAGACAGTCTTCGAGCTCTCCGACCGCCTGCCCCAGGAGTCCTCAATTGTGGTTCAGGGTGTTGTCCGGGCAGACCCCAGGTCACCAATTGGCTATGAAATAGGGGTGAGAGACCTTCAGGTGGTGCAAGCCGCTGGGGAGTATCCTATTTCCCCCAAGGAACATGGCATCTCCTTTCTGATGGACCATCGTCATCTCTGGATTCGTTCTTCTCGACAGCACGCCATCCTCAGGATAAGGAGCGAGCTGATAAAGGCCTGCCGCGAATACTTTGACAGCAGAGGGTTTGTCCTTCTAGACGCCCCCATCTTCACCCCGGCTGCCTGTGAGGGCACCACCACCCTGTTTCAAGTCGATTACTTCGGAGAGAAGGCTTATCTTACTCAAAGCGGCCAGCTTTATATGGAGGCCGGAGCTATGGCCTTCGGCAAGGTCTACTGTTTTGGTCCCACATTCCGTGCGGAGAAGTCGAAAACCCGCCGCCATCTCACTGAATTCTGGATGATCGAGCCCGAGGTTGCTTACTATACCCTGAAAGAGGATATGGACCTGGCAGAAGATTTCGTCGAACATATCGTAGCTCAGGTGGTGTCCAGAAGAAAACAGGAATTGGAATATTTAGGAAGAGATGTGACCAAACTGCAGAAAGTTACCAAACCGTTCCCTCGAATATCCTACGATCAGGCCCTGGATATCCTGAGAAACAACGGGGTTGATATCTCCTGGGGAGAGGATTTTGGGGGTGATGAAGAGACTGTTCTCTCCAATCAGTTCGACAAGCCGGTTATGATTCACCGGTATCCGGCCCAATGTAAGGCGTTCTATATGAAACCCGATCCCGAAGACCCGAGGCTTGCCCTCTGTGTGGATATGCTTGCTCCTGAAGGATACGGGGAGATAATAGGCGGGGGCCAGCGGGAGGATAACCTGGAGAGTTTAGAGAGACGGATCAAGGAACTGAATCTACCTGGTGAGGCCTTCGACTGGTATCTCGACCTGCGGAGGTATGGTTCAGTACCTCACGCCGGTTTCGGGCTGGGGATTGAGAGAACCCTAGCCTGGCTCTGTGGGCTACACCATGTGAGAGAGACTATCCCATTTCCCAGATTGATGGAGAGGCTAAAACCGTAAAGGTAGAGAAGAAGAGCCTTGCCTTCTTTTCACGCTTCACGCCTCACTTTTTACTTTCCAATTCTTATCTCCCACTTGCTACTTCTCTGGATGAAGGGCCTTTTTTACAAGCTTCAGGGCACAATACTGCCCACACATAGTGCAGACATCGGAGACCCGGGGACTACTCTCCTCTCTCATTCTGCGAGCAAGTTCGGGATTGAGAGAGAGCCTGATTTGCTCTTCCCAGTTCAAATTCTTTCTGGCCTGAGCCATCTTCTGGTCCCACTGGACTGCTCCTTTCACTCCCTTGACTATATCGCCGGCGTGAGCGGCGATGCGGGTCACTATCACTCCCTCCCGGACATCCTCCACTTTTGGCAATCGAAGATGCTCACTGGGGGTAACATAGCAGAGGAAATCAGCACCGGCAGCAGCAGCCCAGGCACCCCCTATAGCTGACGTCAGGTGATCATAACCCGGGGCAATATCAGTAACGACAGGGCCTAAAACATAAAATGGAGCCCCTCGGCAGAGTCTCTTCTCCAGTAGCACATTACCTTCTACCTGGTCTAAGGGCAGATGTCCTGGTCCTTCTATCATCACCTGTACACCCTGTTCCCAAGCCCTCTGAGCCAATTCTCCTAAAAGCACCAGCTCACCTATCTGTGCCCGATCGGTGGCATCGGCCAAAGAGCCGGGACGGAGTCCATCACCCAGACTCAAGGTGATATCATATCTTCTTGCGATCTCCAACAGCCGGTCATATTCTTCGTAAAGTGGGTTTTCTTTGTCGTTAGCAATCATCCAGGTGGTCAAGAAAACCCCACCACGACTGACTATATCGGTCACCCTGCCCTGGCGTTTCAGTCTCTCTAAGGTGTTCTGGGTTACCCCGCAGTGCACGGTCATAAAATCCACACCGTCCTGAGCCTGCCTTTCAATCACCTCAAATATCTTCTCTTTCGTCATTTTCACCAGGGCCCCGGTCTCACTGATAGCCTCTATGGCTGCCTGATAAACAGGGACAGTGCCCAGAGGAACTGTGCAGACACGGAGGATTTCCCTTCTAGTCTTATCTAAATCTCCTCCAGTACTTAAGTCCATAATTGTGTCCGCCCCGACACCGATGGCCACCTTTACCTTTTCTATCTCTTCTGCCAGATTAATATACTCAGGGGAGGTTCCTATATTTGCGTTCACTTTGGTTCTCAGGCCTTTGCCGATTCCAATTGGTCGGGCCAACTGGCGAACCCTATTTTTGGGTATAACTATCTGGCCGCTGGCCACCCTTTGTGCGATAATTTCAGGGGCCACTGCCTCATCCCGGGCCACCTGTCTTGCCTCCGCAGTGATCCTGCCAGCTTTCGCTTCCGTTATCTGAGTCATTTCCACCTTCACCTCTTCTATAATTGGCACCCCATAGCGTAGTGCCTTCGTAGCACGCATACTCTGTTTTCAAGCTTCAACCTCCCACAGATTCCAACCTTGCTGGAGGTTTGCTCAAGCACTGCTGGTTGACGTATCTTTTCTCTCCATTTCTCGGACGATCTCTTCTATCTTAGCCAGGGCTTCTGTTTTGCTCACTTCGATTACCGCGCCTGACTTGCGGAATCGGATCTCCACTTTACCTTGACTCAGTCCCTTTTCCCCAATGGTAACCCTGAGAGGAATGCCAATCAGGTCAGCATCCTTGAACTTGGTGCCGGCTCGAAGTTGACGGTCGTCGATGAGCACCTCAAAGCCTCCTTTCAAAAGGTCCTGGTAGAGCTGCTCCGAGAGCTCTCTGGTTTCCCGGTGAGCAGGGTTGAGTGGCAGCAGGTGGATCTGATAAGGGGCAATGGAGAGGGGCCAGACAATCCCATCTTTGTCCGAATGTTGTTCTATGACCGAGGCCACAATCCTCTCCAGGCCAATTCCATAGCTGCCCATAACGATTGGACGCTGTTTGCCCTGGGGATCAAGATATGTGGCCCCTAAGGCTTGAGAGTATTTTGTCCCCAGCTTAAAGATGTGTCCCACCTCTATAGCGGGACAGATCTCCAAGGGGGCTCCGCACTGAGAACAGGGGTCGCCGGGCCGCACCATCCGCAAATCGGCATATCTTTCTACCCGAAAGTCTCTGCCTGGCCTGAGCCCTTTCAAGTGGAAATCATCCTGGTTGGCACCTGTTGCCAGGCCATCTCGGCCTTTAAGTGAGAGATCGGCAAGGATTTTCACCTCTTCTTTTAGCCCTACTGGGCCGATAAATCCCAAGTTGGCTCCGGTCAACTCCAGGGCCTCTTCTGGGGTAGCAGGACGGAATTCGCATCCCAGTGCCCTCTCTAGCTTTGCCTCATTGAGCTGATCTTCCCCTGAGACCAAAGCCATTACCGGTCCACTTTCAGAGACGAAGAGAAGGGATTTCATCAGACGAGAGGGAGGAAACCCCAGGAATTCAGACACTGCCTCGATAGTTTTCTTGCCTGGGGTGAAAATCTTCTCCACTTGGGAGTAGGTAGGTGAGGGAGAGGAATCAGATTGCCGCTCTCTCGCCGTGGCCACCTCTAAGTTGGCAGCGTAACCGCACCTTTTGCACAGCACAGCCTCATCTTCACCGGAAGGCGAGGAAATCATAAACTCCTCTGATTCTGAGCCGCCCATAATTCCACTGGAAGCTCTGACTGCGAAGGTCTGGAGTCCACATCGCCGAAAAATTCTCAGATAGGCCTGGCGGTGAAGCTGGTAACTTCTTTCCAGACCCTCCTGGTCAACATCAAAACTGTAGGAATCCTTCATAAGGAACTGTCTGCCCCGATCCAACCTAAGGGCAGAAAGGAGTAAACGCCTGCCAGATGGAGCCTTATCATCCCAGCCCGCAACATCAACTGATGGCTGGGTATCTCAGCATCGGCCGGTATCTGCTTCTGCGTAGGGATAAATGCCTGTGAAAATCTCACCGATTTGCCTCCTACAGTTCCTCTACAAGTTGTAAAAGCTCATTGAGTTCTTCCCTCAACTCTAATAAGGCGTGTCTGCACTCTATCTCATCGAAAGACTGTTCCAGTTGTTGGCGAACGAATTCTTTATCGTTCTTCAGTTTCTCCTTTGCACCCTTGATGCTATA
>MVCY01000052.1 GCA_002049985.1 Candidatus Latescibacteria bacterium 4484_181 | reverse complement strand
GGCGGAGAAGGGCGAACGATTCGATATTATTTTCTCTGACCCGCCTTATAGAGAACGAATATCCGTACGAATATTGCAAGAGGTCTCCGGCTCGGGGATACTGGCAGTGAAGGCAGTAGTGGTGACGAGGTTCAGGAAGGATGAACAGATACCAGACGCTGTAGCAGGGCTCAGCTCGATTGTTCAAAAAAGCTATGGAGATAGCAGAGTGATATTCTGGGCGGTCAGGCAGGCAGAGAGAAAGGGTTAACACTATTGACCTTCAAGGGGATCAAGATTGAAGCCAGCACTGTATCCAGGCACTTTTGACCCGATAACATATGGGCATCTAGATATTATTGAAAGGGCTATCGCTATTTTCGACCACCTATTTGTTTTGGTCGTTTCCAACCCCAACAAGCCCTTTCTTTTCTCTGTTGAGGAGCGGGTGGATATGGTCATAAACAGCGTCGCCTGCTGGGATCGAGTTTCCGTGGAGCCATTTGATGGACTATTGGTGGATGAAGCGCGTAGTCGAAATATCCATACTATCATTAGAGGGCTGAGGGCAGTGACCGATTTTGAATATGAGTTCCAGATGGCCTTGACCAACCGAAGTCTAGACCCCCATTTTGAAAGTGTATTTCTCATGCCCAGCAATGAATATAGCTATCTCAGCTCCACCTTGGTCAGGGAGGTGGCCAGACTTGGCGGAGATGTAAGTAAGTTTGTGCCACCTTATGTACAGAAAAAACTGAAAGAAGTCTATGCAAGGAGAGACAAAACGGCCCACTAATGGAACGTTGTTTGATTCTGAGCTGTTGGAAACAACCGAGAGTTTGGTCACCGAAGACTGTTTGTTAGATTTGTGTGACGAAGAACAGCAATTTGGAAAAGATACTCACGGCTTCTACGAGCCTAATTCAAGGCATTTAATCTAATTATCATCCAATTGACGGAAAGCTGTTTTTTGCTATGGTGCGATCCATAAGCTGGTTTAAGGACGGAGTCCAATTTATCGGATTTCTGGATCATAGCGTGGTAATTGATTTCCACCCCAGGATAATCACCTTCTCGGAATCTATCAGTTTATAGATAGAGAGTTAATATCAAACAACCATTTAAAGAAAGGAGTGGACGAGTTGGAGGAGATCTTAGTTGATGGTCACCATCTGCTTTTGACTGAGCCGGAGTTCTCCAAACTGGTTTGTGAGCAACCGGAAAAGGCCAGGGACGAGCTGATTCGCAAACTTGAAGGGTACCAAAAGGCCAGCGGTAGGACGGTGAGTGTTGTCTTCGACGCTTCCCTTGCCTCCACCTACGAAAAGACAGGAAGAAATTCCAAGGTTAAGGTCTTTTTTACCAGAGAAAAGCAGGACGCGGCTTCAGCCATAAAGGCCTTAGTTAAACGAAAAATGCGTAAAGGTTCAGTTGGTGTAGTAACTGACAATCAGAGACTGGGAAAGGCAGTTCAGAGATTAGGGGCTAAGTATCTGAATGACTTCGATTTTCTTCAGAATGAATCCCAGACTAGGCCGGCTGCAGAAGTTAGACGTCCAGAAACTTACGGAAGAATTCCCATAGTCAAAACCCTGGACCCCAAAAGTCTCAGTGCTCTAAAGAAATATAAGACGGCCCTGAAGCGGCGGGCAAAAAGCAGGTAGAAAGCGATAGCATACCATGAATCGTTAACTTGCTAGATGTAAGTTTGGCCTATGAGCCCAATCTAAGACGGAGAAGTATGACCGAAGCTTTTGGCGAATTTGCGCTGTTAGGGGACAAAAAGAGCTGGATAAGACAGACTCTTCTGTCTCGGCGTAGGGGCCTGCCGGAAGAGCAGGTCCAGCAGAAAAGCAAGCTTATCATAGATAGACTGCGTAGGTTCCCGTTGTACCAAAGGGCTGAGGTGATTCACTGCTATCTGTCGGTGCCCAAGCTCGGAGAGGTGGATACTCATGACCTGATTAAACAAGCCCTGAAGAATGGAAAACGCGTTGTAGTACCGGTGACAGATTTTAAAAGGAGAGTGATCAAACACTCAGAGATAAAAAGTTTTGAGGAGCTGGAACAGAAACCTTCGGGTTTGAAAGAGCCAAAGCGGGGGTATCTGAGACCTATTGACTTGAAGCTTATTGACTTGGTTATTTTGCCCTGTGTGGCAATTGACCCTCAGGGCAACCGGATAGGTATGGGAGGAGGATTTTACGATCGCTTCCTATCTGACCTGCATGCTCTTTCGCGCTTACCACCCACAGTTGTCTTAGCCTATGAGTTTCAGATGGTAGATCGAATTGAGACTGGTCCCAAGGATGTCGGAGTAGAATGGATAATCACTGAGGAGAAGATATATAGCCCGCATAACTCACAGGACAGACTAGAATTGTAGGGGTAGAGAGTGTGCCCTTAGATCCAATAGATTAGTTCAACTAAGAGAAATAGGTATGCGACTGGCCACGGTTGAAGCAGAAGGGGAAGAGAGACTGTGCCTCTGTTCAGGGCAGAGGCTGATAGATCTGCACAAACTGTATGCTCTGTATGCTCAAAAAGTGGGCAGACTGGCTCCCTTTGAAAAGAAGCTAAATATGATGCAATTTTTGGAACTTGGAGAACAGGCGATAATAGCCGCCAGAGAGGTGGCTAAATTCGCAGAAGACTTCCTCTCAGAAACAAAAGTGTCTGACGCACGGAGAGAAAGAGTTATTTTCGCTGCCCGCGAGGTTAGATTCCGCCCTCCTGTGCCTCGACCGTCGAAAATACTTTGCTTGGCTGGTAACTATGTAGAACATATAACAGAGTCGGGTTGGAAACAGGCAAGAAAAGAAAAAACCTCACCTTGGGTGTTTATGAAGCCTCCTACCACCACCCTTATAGGTCATAGAGAGCAGATCTCGCTTCCAAGGGTTTGGAGAGATATCGACTGGGAGGTAGAATTGGCCGTAGTGATCGGGAACTCAGGGAAGTATATTTCAAAGGAACAGGCCGATCGCTTCATAGCAGGATACACCGTCTTTAATGATATCTCTGCCAGGGGACTGCAACTGAAGGAAGACCGAGAACCCAGGGAATGGGACTGTTTCTTCGATTGGTTTCATGGAAAATGTATGGACACCTTTGCTCCCTGTGGTCCATGTATTGTCTTGAAAGATCAGGTGGGGAATGTAGAGAACCTGCCTATCCGGTTGAAGCTCAACGGAGAGGTGAAACAGGATTCTAATACTGCAAATATGCTATTCTCTATATCAGAGGTTATCGAATTTATCTCTCAGATAATGACCCTGGAGATAGGAGACATAATTGCCACCGGTACTCCCTCTGGCATTGGTGCTGCTAGAGGGGAGTTCTTAAAACCTGGCGATATTGTGGAGGCTGAGATCGAAAATATTGGTACTCTGGTAAATCCCGTGGGGGAGGAAAACTGAGATCACAAGGACTTAGTCTCCCTTGACTTCCGCTCTGTCTTTGTCAACAAAAATCCGCAGCAGGGAACATATCTTGGAAGGAAGGATTCTTAATACTGCGATTCTATCGGTGTTGTTCTCTATTTTGCAATGTGGACAACCTTATTATGAACGTCCCAATGTTAGGGTCGTTACGGTGGAACCCTCAAAAGTTCGGCCGTTTGATGCGGTGAAGGCACAGTGGACAGCGAATTTCACGCTGCCTGACCCCCTGTTCAAGGAGTCAGACTCCAATTTGTCCCCTTTTTTGAGCCCCCCAGACCTTGGGTTGATTAGAGTCTCGGCTACGCTTTACGGGGAGGAGATGATAGATGCCTGGGTGAGAAAGACCTGTAGGGAAGAATCGCTTTCCTACACGCAAGCGTATGAACAATATGAGAATAAACACCATCCTGAGGATCAATTCAGGATAGAACTGAAGTTACAGTCTCACTTTTCAGAACATTCCCTCGAACCGGAACTCTGGACAATATATCTGGAGGATGACCAGGATGTAATGTACGAGCCGCTATCCGTTCAAAAAGGGGAGATCGTGGTTAAGGAGAAGGAAATCTGCGCCCCTCACTCAAATTTTCCCATCAGAATCAGACAGATAAGTCGCACTATAGACTTGTATTTCCCTCGGGTGACTTTCTTTGGCAAAAGACTTCTCAGCCAACAGACAAAATATCTCCGATTAGTTTTCTCCTACCAGAAGAAACCAATGGGTGACGCTAAATGGGTCTTTGGCGATTAGAACAAGTCGAAGTAGCTTAAGAATTAAGGTGCTGTTCACAACAGAGAAGATCCAATGGATTCAGAAGAGAAACTTTTGGCAAAGATAGAAAAAGTGGCTGCAAAGACCGGAAAGTACAAACAGCAGGCCTACCTGTTTGCCTATCTTGCGTTAGAATATACCCTCAACAAACTTCCTGTCAGGCGACACATATCTGCCAGAGAACTATTGGAAGGGATCAAACAATATGCCAAAGAGTTGTACGGTCCGATGGCCAGGGTTGTTCTTGAATATTGGGGAGTAAGGAAGACAGAGGATTTTGGCCAAATCGTTTTCGCCCTGGTAGAGGCTGGCTTAATGGCAAAAAGGGAGGAAGATAGCTTAGAGGATTTCAAAGATGTCTATGACTTGAAAGAAGAATTCGGTTGAAAACCATTTAAACCGGTCATTGAACCTTGGCCAACTGCATTGGCTGCTCACCAAACAGTCAATTCTTGTATTGCGGGCGACAAACAGGGCGTAGAAGTGGTGCCCAGGCCCTGGGGGTGGAATCAGACTTTCTGGGCAAAGAAGCCTTCACAGAAATACTTCTTCAAAATAGCCAATGATACGTTGTGTTAGAGCAGTTATGTCGACCGTTTTCCCCAAGAGGTTAGACATAGAGGTCAATTGCACATCTGCCATGCCACAGGGGTGAATCAGCGAGAAGTAAGAAAGGTTATTGTTGACATTCAGGGCAAAGCCGTGGTAGCTGATCCAGTGTTTTACCCCGACGCCAATAGAAGCTATTTTTTGATGAGAACTGAGAGGAGAAACAGAAGGCGGGGGGCAGGGGGTTTGTTTCTCCAGTTTCCGTTTCTCATCATTCCCCTTGGCTTTAACCCATACTCCGGTATAGCCTTCTATTCGTTCTGCCTGAATGGCATAGTCTCTCAATGACTGGATGATCACCTCCTCTAAGCTGCGGAGGTATCGGTGGATGTCTCTGCCCTGCTGGCGGAGGTCAAAGATGGGGTAACAGACCAGTTGACCTGGACAGTGGAGTGTGACATCTCCTCCCCGGTCAGCTTCAAATACTTCTATCCCCATGGCTTTCAGTCTCTCTGGAGAGACCAAAAGGTTCTTCCGTTGGCTTCGCCTGCCCAGAGTGATTACCGGTCTATGTTCCAGCAGAAGAATGGTGTCGCCTATTTGGTTTTACTAATTCCTGCTGGAGAGAATAGGCCTCGCTGTAGCCTACAATTCCCAGATTAAGGACAGCATATTTCATCACTTGTTTTTTTGATGGGACTCGAAAAAACCAAGTAAAAAAAACCAAGTAAGGGCAATTCATGAATCACCCCTATGAACTACGAACAAGGGTTTATTAAGACAAGTTTTTATATAGTCTTGGAATCTGCAGAAGGATGTGAAGAGACAGCCTAAAGGTTGTTTTCAGCCCCTTCTGCGAGCCACTTGTCACGAGGTATGAGGTAGCAGCCACCCTCCGTAGTGTGTAAGGGCTTGTGCCCGTGAAGTAAAGTAGTCGCGGGCTTTATACCTGGGGGATCGAGCAGAACCACCCCACGTATCCGTAAAGGGATGCGGCTATACCCCTCGCCAATTTGTGAAACACCCAGGCCTGCGGTCCTATGTTGTGTGTATCAAATTCTGGAGAGCCCCTCCCACAGGAATAGTTGGAAGTGCGAAGCCTTTTTCACCCCCTCACCCCTTCACCCCCTCTGTCTTTCCTGGGCAGGTCTATGGCTTGTTTGCGGACATCCATGACGGCCTCCATTATTGCTTCAGAGAGGGTAGGATGGGCCCAGCTGATGCGGTCGAACTCTTCGATGGTTGCCTCCAGTTTTAGTGCTACTACTGCCTGACTGATCAGTTCGGTGGCTTGATGTCCGATAATGTGAACTCCCAACACCTCACCCGTATCCTCGTCTGCTACTACTTTCACCAGTCCCCTGGCTTCATCCCAGGCCAAGGCTTTGCCGTTGGCCGAGAAAGGAAATTTTCCCACGTTTACCTTATGATCTGCTTGCCTAGCTCTGGTTTCCGTCAACCCTACACTGGCCATCTCAGGACAGGTGTATATGCAGTTGGGTATAACTCGATAGTCTATCTCTGATGTTTTTCCCATGGCGTTTTCCGCAGCTACAATTCCTTCGGCTGCTGCCACATGGGCAAGTAAGGTGCCACCGACCACATCTCCAATGGCGTATACCCCGGGACGACTGGTTTCCATTTTTCGGTTGACCTTTATTTGCTGAGCATCAGTCTCCACACCGATCCTCTCTAAGCCAAGTCCTTCGATGTAGGGCCTTCTTCCAACGGCAATCAGAACCGTTGGAAAAACAGAGGCAGAAGCAGATTCAGACTCTCCTCCTGTAAGTCTCACCTCTACGCCATCTGGTCTTATCCTAAATTCCTTAACGTGCGTAGCTGTCTCTATCTCTATCCCCTTCTTGACCAAAGAGCATCTCAGAAGCTCTGCTATTTCCTCGTCCTCCCCTGGGGCAATCTGGGGCATCATCTCGACCAGGGTAACCTTACTGCCTAAGGCATTGAAGATAGAGGCAAACTCCAGCCCGATTGTCCCTGCACCCACGACCAGAAGAGAGGAGGGAACTTCAGAGAGCTCCAATATATGGTCTGAAGTCATTATCTTATTCCCATCTATGTCTGCCCCAGAGACAGAGGCTGGAATCGAGCCGGTGGCAATGATGACCCGTCTGGCCTGCAGAACCAAATGTTCTGCGCCGCGAGTCACCTCTATCCATAGGGTTTCCGAATCCGTCTCTCCGGTGAATTCTCCTCTTCCCGTCACTAAGTCGATATCATAGCTCTTAAATAACGACTCTATCCCTTTTCGCAGTCGTCTCACGGTTTTGCTCTTGTGTTCCTGTAACGCGACAAGATCAATTTCAGGCTTTCCCACTTTTACACCGAGAGCGGAGGCCCTCTCTATGGTCTCCAAGGACCTGACAGCCGCTACCAAGGCTTTGGTGGGGATACAACCCTTATTGGTGCAGGTCCCTCCCAGGTGTTCTTTTTCGACCACAGCGACTTTTGCTCCCAACTGTGCGGCGCGAATGGCTGCAGTATAACCGCCGGGGCCAGAACCTACCACCAGCAGATCGTAGAGAAGGCTGGAGGTTGCTCTATTCTCAGGCATTTCTATGCTCCTTGACTAAGAGCAGATAGGGTTTCTCCAGAAATTCCCTCAGTCGACTGAGAAATTGTGCTCCAACAGCGCCGTCTACTACCCGGTGGTCAAGAGAAAGGCTCACTTTCATTGTCTGTCGGACTACTACCTGGTCGTTCAATATCGACGGCCGTTTCTTGATTGCCCCTACAGCCAGAATTGCCACCTGAGGGGGATTGATTATGGCGGTGAACAAGTCTATCCCAAAGACGCCTAAATTAGAGATGGTAAACGTGCCATTGGAGATATCCTTTTGGGTGAGTTTACCTTCCCTTGCTCGAGTAACCAACGTGGCTCTTTCCTCAGCAATCTGCCAGAGAGTCTTGTTGGCAACGTCTTTTATCACCGGCACAACCAACCCCTCTTGCAAGGCTACAGCCACTCCTATATTGACCTCCTTAAAGGATCTTAGCTTTCCATTCTCGTAAGTGGAGTTCAACACCGGGA
>MVCY01000051.1 GCA_002049985.1 Candidatus Latescibacteria bacterium 4484_181 | reverse complement strand
AGGCCTTGTTTGTTTGATAGGTCTGCAGATCCTGTCGGAAAAATGGAGTTGCTGCCGGTGCTGTGGGCTCACTTAAGATATCTATTTCTGTGAGAGGGCTCTCCAGAGCCCGATTCGATCGGCGCAATAGATAGAAAGGACTTCAGAGGTATCTTCCCGAATCTGGGTTTAGCACTCTTACGCTTTGCACCGGATTTGAAAAATCAATCCAGGTTTGCCTTAATGCTTACGTCTCAACTTACTCAATACCGGTAACTTAAAGGTAAGACCCATCTGTCAGAGATGTCTTCCTTCCAGCGTTACATAGCCTTTAAGCTGATGCATCAGCCTCTCAAATTCATCTGGGGGGAGCGACTGAGGGCCGTCGGAGTAGGCATCTTGTGGATGGGGATGCACTTCGATCATCAGGCCGTCGGCCCCGGCGGCAACGGCTGCCTTTGCCATAGGGGCTACTAAACTTCTGACGCCACAGCCGTGGCTGGGGTCGACGATGACGGGCAGATGGCTCAGTTGCTTCAACATGGGCACAGCTGAAAGATCCAATGTGTTGCGCGTGTACTCTTCAAAGGTGCGTATTCCCCTTTCGCAGAGGATCACCTGCTGGTTGCCTTCGGATATTATGTATTCGGCAGACATCAAAAGCTCTTTCACGGTTGCCATCATTCCCCGTTTCAACAGAACAGGTTTATCGATGTGTCCAACCCGCTTAAGCAGAACGAAGTTCATCATATTTCTGGCACCTATCTGGAGTATATCGGCATACTGGGCCACCAAGGGGACATCCTCGGGCGCAAGTACTTCTGTGACTACGGGCAGGCCTGTCTCTTCTCTTGCCTGGGCCAACAGATGCAGCCCCTCCTCCTGAAGTCCCTGAAAGCTGTAAGGGGAGGTTCTGGGTTTAAAGGCTCCTCCTCGCAGAAGCTTTGCCCCCGCCTTCTTGACCGCTGCTGCTGTCTGCAGTATCTGTTCCCGGTTTTCCACTGAACAGGGTCCGGCAATTACAACGAACCGGTCCCCTCCGATTCTCACATCTTCGACCTCTATTATTGTGGGGTCTTTCTTCAACTCCCGCCCGGCCAGTTTGAAAGGCTGAAGAATTGGCACCACCTTTTCCACCCCAGGCATTGACTCCAGGCTCTGGAGTCTTACCTTGCCCCTCTCGTCTCCAATGGCCCCGATGACCGTCCTTTCCACTCCATAAATGGGATGCGGCTTGTAACCCAATGCTTTGATCCGCTCAAAAACCCGATTAACCTGCTCTTCTGCTGCTCTCTTTTGCATCACAATGATCATTTGATCTCTCTCCCCGATTAGCCTGACAATGTCGCATTTTCTTTAAGCTCGACATCGAGCTTGGAAAGGTTCTTCGCCTATGAAAGGTTTTAATAGTTCTCCTGTATCAGAGGGCTTCTGCCCTAGACATCACCCGGACACTATCGTAAAAAAAAGAAAGTCACCTCCTAGACGTGCGCAAACGATCTCTAAG
Source organism: Candidatus Latescibacteria bacterium 4484_181 (assembly GCA_002049985.1). Classification (GTDB taxonomy): domain Bacteria; phylum Latescibacterota; class MVCY01; order MVCY01; family MVCY01; genus MVCY01. Next base: position 4,216 of record MVCY01000051.1, on the reverse strand, counting down.
GCTCATTTCGCTACGAGCAAAATATAAGGTGTGCTGACAGATAGTCATAGGACTATGTAACCTATTTTTGTAGTCTTGCGACAGATCTTGTCAATGACCATATTTTCCCATCCGTCTAATTCTGTTCTTGGCGTTTATGTGGGAATTAAGGGATTTAGTGAAGATGTGGGTTCCATCTCCCTTGGCCACAAAATAGAGGTAGTCGACCTCGACCGGGTACAGCGCAGCCAGGATAGAATCTCTACCGGGGTTACAGATAGGTCCAGGTGGCAATCCCCGGTGCAGATAGGTGTTATATGGAGAGTTGACTCTGGTATCTGCCTTCGAGAGTCTCTGTTTGCGGCCACCCAAGGCATATATCACCGTGGGGTCGGCCTGGAGGGGCATTCCCAGCTTCAGCCGCCGGTGAAACACGCCCGAAATAAGCGGCCTCTCCAGGGGAACCTGCGCCTCTTTCTCGATTATCGAGGCCAAAGTCAGCACCTGGTGGACGTTCATCCGTAGCTGTGTTGCTCTCTGTTTCAGTGAGTCAGCGAATACTTGGTGAAATCTCTTCACCATTGTCTCCAGTATCTTCTCCTCGGGTGTCTGCCAGTAGAATCTATAAGTATCTGGGAAAAGATACCCCTCTAGAGAGGGAGCGCGGACGCCTAACTTTCGGAAAAACCTGGGATTCTGGGCCAGCGTAACGAATCTGGCCGAGTCAATTTCGATGGCTTTTTGAAGCACCCCAGCAATCTGCCGCACAGTCAGCCCTTCGGGAATAGTGACCCGTTGAGTTAGAGCGCCTCCAGCCTTGAGCCTCTTAAGGGCAGAAAAGGCGGTTGTCGGCCCCTCAAAATCATACTTTCCGGCTTTGAGCCTGTTCTCCAAACCGTAGAGCTTCGCCATAAGCGTAAAGAAGGAACGACTGCCTATTATCCCCTTCGCCTGAAGCAGATGGCCAATCTGAGCAGCACTCATTCCCTCTTCTATCACCAGCTCGGCCGGTCCCACCCCGGTGCCTGGACGATCAAGAAAGATCACTATGCCCAGAAAAGCGGCAACAGCCCCCGCGATAACCAGCAGCAGAATCCTACTGGAGAGTATCCCGAGAGCTAACCGCAAAATCTTCAAAGGCAAGAAGAGGAGAGAGATAACAGCCAGTGCCACGCTGGAGAGGACAATGGCCGCCATGGAGGCAGTGAACAGAAATATCTGCTCGGCACACAGGGAACTGGTGCATTTGTTACCTGGCATCTCTACCTCCGCGATTGGAATATTTCTCCAAATAATCCTGAAGGAGCATCTGGGCAGCAATCCGGTCTACATCTCTTTTTTTGTCCTTGATCTTCAGTCCCATCCGATGAAGTATTCGGTGGGCAGCAACCGAAGTTAGCCGCTCGTCGGAGAGGGTGACTGAAAGTCCTGTCCTCTTCCTTAGCCGTTCGGCAAACCCGCTAACTTCTTGCGCTCTGCAGCCCCGAGTGCCATCCATATTTACTGGAAGTCCTAATATAATCTCCGAGACTCTGAAGGTTTTTACCAATTGCTCTATCTTGGAGAGGGCGTCTTGGGGGCAGCTCACAGATAAGGTCTCCAACCCCTGAGCAGTTATGCCCAACGGGTCGCTCACCGCAAGGCCAATCCTTCTCTCTCCATAGTCTATGGCTAAAATCCTGGTTTGCTTCTTCACCCGGTTCTGCATTGTATTATAGGTGTAGCGGCAGAGTGTGCTATGTCCTCACGCTCTCTTTGTGGAATAGTGAACGATTCCTGGCTTCAATCTCCAACATCAAACCATCTACGACCAGGCTTTGACGATTTTACCGGCATTGTTAAGCAGACTTTAACAAGGAATCTGGAAAATATACCCTTAAGTTGGCGGAATGCAGAGGCATAGCGGACACAAAGTCCCCAGGCAGGAATAGCTCCCCTTACCATATCTGTGAGCCCGTGTGAACAGAGCTTCTCTCGTCAGGCCAATTCATTGGCCTTTTCCTGTACGATAGCCGGACGATTGATCGCCACGCTTTTGGTCAATCCTGGAGGTAGGGGCAGTTGCGCTTTCGCCAAGCGGCCGACACAGCCGAAGCCACCACTTATTGTCTACAGAGCTCACAGAGTCAGCGACTCAGGCCTGCCTCTGCCGTACGCCTACGGAAAGCGCGCCTCTTCTGGTCGCTCTTCCTATAGAGAAGCGACATACAGCCGCCTAAGATAGGGAACTCTTGTCCGTTACATTCATAATTGCAATATCTTTGTGAAGGTTCAATTGTTAACTACCTGTGTGCGGACTTGGGGGGAAAAATGCGTCAAACATGAGCCATAGAACTGTCAGGCAAGCAGAGCATTTGCCTTTTTCCCCGCCGGGCTTTGTCAAACTATTGGTATTTGACAGAACCAGTTGCAGACAAACAGCACGACGAGCCGCTGACGCTTCAGACGAAAGGGTTAGGCTGGGCTTCCCAGTGTTTACTTTCCCCTTGGCAAGTAAGGGAGAGGAAATTTGGCAGAATACCCTTTCAACGAAAGATTTGCCGAAGCGCACATATAATTTAGCGAGGTCTTTGTCCATTGTCAAAGGATTTTTGCAAAGGTGCCGCCTCACTATCTGTTTTTACTGAAATTGGCGCTATTCTCCATAATCATTGATCCTGAATCTGAGTCACTCGGTGTTGATTCTCTTGTTGTCACTGCCAATAGCAGCGATCAAAGGCGATAAATGACCAGGGATTGCTGGGGAGTCGAATACTCCGTTTAGCGTGATCGTTTTTCTTAAGCCAATCTCTTGTTTCTTAGTATTATCAATACCCTGATTACAAGGTATGGTTGAGGTTCTGTCCAAAATTAAAAAAAGTTCTTGACAATCTGCCGATTCTCTGGTATAATTTGGGTAACATAGAGGCTTTTTTCTCTAAAGGCCTTAATGATTGGTGATTGAATTGAGAGGATATTTTCACAGACATAAAAGGTTTTCGGTGCTCAATTTCATAAGGCGGATGGGCCCCAGCTCGGTGCCTCAGGTGACCGCGGCTACCGGTCTGGATCGAAAGGTAGTAACATCTGTTCTGCGCCAACTGGATAGGGAAGGATTGGTGAGGCAGAAAGAACTAGGAGCTTCGACTGGCGGTCGTCGGCCACGACTGTTCGAGCTTGATCCCCAATTTGGAATAGCAGTGGGAGTAGATATAGGCTTAACGCATACCCGCGCAGTAGCAGTTAATATAAAAGGCGAACTTATAGGTGGACAAACCACGGAGACTGTGACGGGAGAAAGACTGATTGAGGGAGCGATTGAGACCATCGAGATGTTGCTCACTAAATTACGCATAACCAGAATGTTGGGTATAGGCGTAGCGATGGCAGGGCTGCTCGATCCAGAGAGGACTTTGGTGATTTTTTCACCGAAGTTTGGCAACCTGAAGAATCTTCCCTTAGGGAAGATCATAGGGGAGAGGTTCGGGGTGCCGGTCTATTTAGAGGATAATGCCCGGGCGATGGCCTTAGGGGAGAAAGAATTTGGACTTGCCAGAGAAACAGACAATTTTCTCTGCGTGAACTTAGCGACCGGGATAGGTCTGGGGATAGTGATAAATGGCCAACTCTACCGGGGCGCTTCCAACTGTGCCGGTGAATTGGGCCATATAGTGGTTGAACCGGCTGGCCCACGCTGTGTCTGCGGAAACTATGGATGCCTGGAGGTTATGGCCTCTGGTCTGGCTATCGCGCGCCAGGCACAGGATGCCCTTCAGCAAGGTGTGGCTTCTTCTATGAGAGAGATGGTCAAGGGAAGATTGGAAAATATAACCGCTAAGACTGTTTGTCAGGCGGCCAAGGCCGGTGACAAGCTTGCCTTTACTATTATAGAGAAAGCAGCAGATTACTTGGCTGTGGGGCTCGCTGCGGTAATCAATCTGTTCAACCCCGAAGTGATCATTCTAGCGGGAGGGCTTTCCTTGGCTGGGGATGTAATCTGGGAACCGATAAATCGGAGACTAAAAGTACATGCTCTGGAGATGCCTCTCAGCAAAGTGACGATTGTTTTTTCCGAGCTTGGAGAACTCTTAGGGGCACTCGGAGCAACAACTCTGGTATTAAATAGGATATTTGAACCAACAGGGCTCGTATTACCCAAAGGAGAGAAGGGTGAAATCGTATAAGGAGCTAATTGTAGAGGAAATAACCAACACTCCACAAGCTAAGGGGAACGGCAAACTGCTTGTACTGATGGACT